>RFJV01000029.1 GCA_003694775.1 Chloroflexota bacterium
AATCTCCAATCTTCCGCCCAAAAACCACCGCCCCCGCTGTTCGGGGAACAGGCGGGGGCGGGTGGTCAGCCGTCTATTTCCCTAACAGGGAAGCAGGGTCCGGTAGAGCTGGGAGATGGAATTAGCTGGTCTTGATGGCAATCTTCTTGCGTTCTTTCTGGGCTTCTGCGGTTTTGGGCAGGGTGATGGTCAGCACGCCTTTCTTGAAGGTGGCCTCCACCTTATCCTGCTCTACCTGGCAGGGCAGAGGAATGCTCCGGCTGAAGGAGCCGTAGGAGCGTTCCATGCGGTAGTAGTTCCGGCCCTTGTCTTCCTTCTCTTCCTTCTTTTCGCCGCTGATGGTTAGCACGTCGTCGGTCAGGGTCACTTCGATATCGTTTTCGTCCAGGCCGGGCAGTTCGGCAGATACCTTGATTTCCTTGTCGGTTTCGGCCACGTCAACCCGCGGCTGGAACCCGCCCCACTGAGATTCAAAGGGAGTCAGCCCAAAACCGCTGAAGAACTCATCGAACAGACGGTCCATCTCCCGGCGGAAAGCCAGGAAGGGGTCTTCGATGCGCCGGACCGGTACGTTCTTGCTCTTCCACGGAACCAGACTCTTCAAAGCCATCGTCCCACCTCCTTTCACAACCAGGTATTACCGGGTTGACTGGTTGGTGCGCCGGCGATTGTCCCTTCGCCGGCGCGGGTCGCCCTGATTATCCGGCTTTCACCTGGATTTTCCGGGCTTTGGCTTCGTCTACTTTGGGAAGCCAGACCTGCAGAACCCCGTTCTTGACAGTGGCCTGGATGTTGTTCC
This sequence comes from Chloroflexota bacterium, assembly GCA_003694775.1. Classification (GTDB taxonomy): domain Bacteria; phylum Chloroflexota; class Anaerolineae; order 4572-78; family J111; genus J111. The sequence goes on from RFJV01000029.1 coordinate 800, forward strand.
GGTCAATCTGGTTGGAGATAGTGAAGCTCCGTTCGTAGTCGCCAACTTCGTATTCTTCATAAATCATGCTGTAGTTTTCGGGGTTGTCCGGCTCCACGAAGCCCCGGATGGTCAGGATGTTGCGGTCCAGGGTAATATCCACCGACTTTTCATCCACGCCGGGCATATCCGCCACAATGACCACGTCGGTAGGCGTTTCAAAGATGTCGACGGCGGGTTCAAACACCAGGCGGTCCCGGGTGGGTTCAGCCTGACGCGGAGTAATCCGCTCCGGTTCTTTCACCTGCAGTTCCTTGGTTTGAGCCGTCATTGTTCTCACCTCCCCTCGTGCTGTTCTGCCGACTCAGGCGCCCTTGACGGTAATCTTCTTGGGTTTATCGGCTTCGGCGCGCGGGATGGAGATGTGCAGGACGCCGTTCTTGAACAGCGCTTCTACCTTGTCGGCATTGACCTTGAACGGAAGCTGGATGGTGCGGGTGAACTTGCCAAAGCTCCGTTCGCGGCGGTGGAACTTTTCGTCCTTGTTCAGCTCGTAGCCTTTGCGCTGACCAGACAGGGTCAGGGTGTCGCCAGCAACGGCAATGTTGATGTCGTCCGCGTCAACGCCGGGCAGTTCGGCGGTAATCACCGCCCCTTCATCGTTGGCCCAGACGTTCATTGCCGGGTAGCCGGACACAGGCCCAACCCGACCACCGGCCAGGCTGAAGGCATCGTACAGCATGCGGTCCATCAGGCGATGGATGCGTTCCATTTCTCGCCAGGGACTCACATCACCGAATACACCAAACGGTCGTCTCAGCATAGCTATCTCACCTCCTTTGTGTGATAACCATACTGTTCAATCTTTACACCTTTTAAATACGACCGTTGTGTTAGATTTGTATTAGCATTTGGTTAAAGGAATATTAGAGTTTTAGGGGGATAATTGGGGTTGGAGATTGGAGATTGGGAGATTCATCCTTCCGCCCTCATCCCTCATCCTTCATCCTTCCGCCCTCATCCTTTTCAAAGCAGGGCTTCCAGATACCGGTTGACCAGCCATGCGCTGGCCTCAAAGAAAGCGTAGGTGCGCCGGAAGGGGCCGTAGGGCGGTTTTTCGGTGGGAATCACATCGGCCTGGTAGATAACCCGCTCCAGCTCTTCGATGCGCTCCAGCAGTTCTGCCGGCACTGCCGGTGTTTTTACATCGGCGTAGGTGGGGCGCTTCTGGGGAAAGGTGACCGCCTCCGGCGGCAGATGCGGCAGAACGGCCAGGGCAATCATGGCGTGGTTGAAGGCAATCAACTGGTCGCGTACCGGTTCAAGCTCCCGGCTTTGGGGAAGCATCAAATCCAGCGATTCCAGCCAGTCCCAATCCAGCAGAATGTGGCGTATCAAAGCCCGGATTTCGGACGGGCTCATATGGGGGGTGGTGCGCTGGCTGAGCATAAACCCTTCGCGAACCGTTTCCAGGTGACGCAGGGCCTCGGCGAGCTGGCCGGGTTGTTTACGGACCGGCCTGGGGATGGGCTGAACGGGGGCTTCGAGGCGGTGGCGCAGTTCGCGGCGGGTATCCTGTACAATACGAGCCAGTCTTTTGAGAGCTTGCCGCGTTTCTTGAAGGTTGGTCAGGTTGGACATAACGTAACTACCGGGGTGGTTGGTATTTTCTGCGTATTATGTCATACCTGGCTTAAAAAAAGATGAAAGAGGAAGCAAGTGGGAAAGTGAAAAGAGTGCGGGCCATACCGCGGCACGGTTGGCCGCGGTATGGTGGTCCGCACTCTCAAAACCGGTGTTCAGGCTACCGGTTTAGTATTCCGGCATCGGCGGGGTCTGGGCTTTTTCTTTCTCCGGGATGTCGGTAATCAGGGCTTCGGTGGTCAGAATCATCGCCGCGATGGAGGCGGCATTGGCGACCGCGCCGCGGGTGACCTTGGCCGGGTCGATGATGCCGGCCTTGACCATATCCACGTACTGGTCGGCCATAATGTCGTAGCCGATATGGTCGTTCTTTTCTTCCTTCTGGCGGCGGCGGACTTCCTCAACAATCACCGAGCCGTCCAGACCGGCGTTGCGCATGATGCCGCGCATCGGTTCTTCCAGCGCCCGCTTGACGATGTTGATACCGGTCTGTTCATCCGGGATGTCGCTCTTCAGTTCGGCCAGTTTGGGGATGACGTTCAGCAGGGCCACGCCGCCACCGGGCACAATACCTTCTTCCACGGCGGCACGGGTGGCGCTGAGCGCGTCCTCAACCCGGTGCTTCTTCTCTTTCAGCTCGGTTTCGGTAGCCGCACCCACCCGGATGACCGCCACACCACCGGCCAGCTTGGCCAGCCGTTCCTGGAGCTTCTCGCGGTCGTAGTCGCTGGTGCTGACTTCGATTTCGGCCTTAATCTGGTTGATGCGCCCTTTGATGTCCTCATCCTTGCCGTGCCCGCCGACGATGGTGGTGTCTTCTTTGGTGACGACCACCTTGTCACAGCGGCCCAGGTCGGCCAGGGTGGCGCTTTCCAGCTTGCGGCCCATTTCCTCACTGATGACCGTACCGCCGGTGAGGATGGCAATGTCCTGAAGCATAGCCTTGCGGCGGTCGCCAAAGCCAGGGGCCTTCACCGCAATCACGTTGAAGGTGCCCCGCAGTTTGTTCAGCACCAGGGTCGCCAGGGCTTCGCCGTCCACGTCTTCGGCAATGATGAGCAGGTCGCGCTTGCCAGACTGGACCAGCTTCTCCAGAACGGGAACCAGGTCCTGGGCGGCGGAGATTTTCTTATCGTGAATCAGGACGTACGGCTCTTCCAGGACGGCCTGCATGGATTCCTGGTCGGTGATGAAGTAGGGGCTGATGTAGCCGCGGTCAAACTGCATACCTTCGACGTACTCGGTCTCGAATTCCAGACCCTTGCTTTCTTCCACGGTGATGACGCCGTCCTTGCCGACTTTGTCCATCACTTCGGCAATCAGCTCACCGATTTCGCGGTTCTGGGCCGAGATAGAAGCCACGCTGGCGATTTCGGCTTTGGTTTCGATGGGAATCGCCATTTCCTTGATGGCTTCGGTGACAACCTGGGTGGCCTTTTCGATACCGCGTTTGAGGAGCATGGGGTTGGCGCCAGCGGCCACGTTCTTCAGGCCCTCGTTGACCATCGTGTGGGCCAGAACGGTGGCGGTGGTGGTGCCGTCACCGGCGATGTCGTTGGTCTTGGTGGCGGCTTCTTTCAGAAGCTGGGCCCCCATGTTGGCGTAGGGGTCTTCCAGTTCAATCTCTTTAGCCACGGTCACACCGTCGTGGGTAACGGTGGGCGCGCCCCATTTTTTATCCAGGGCCACGTTGCGGCCTTTCGGGCCCAGGGTGGTCATCACGGCCAGGGCCAGCGTGTCCATACCTTCTTTCAGTAAACGTCGCGCATCATCCTGAAATACAAGTTGTTTCGCCATAGTATTCACTCCTCTTTCCTGAGAGATTTTTGGTTGCCTTTGCTAACGGTGGGCGTTGCAAAGTGGATGAGTGTTATTCAATCACAGCCAGCAGGTCGCTTTCGCGCATTATCAGGTAGCGTTTGTTCTCGTGCTTGATTTCAGTACCGGCATACTTGGCAAACAGCACCCGGTCCCCAACTTTGACATCCAGGGGCTGGTATTCGCCCTGGTCGTTGCGGGTGCCAGGGCCAACGGCCAGGATTTTACCTTCCATCGGCTTTTCTTTGGCCGTTTCCGGCAGAATGATACCGGAAGCTGTGGTTTCTTCCCGTTCAATCGGTTCAACCCATACGCGGTCCCCCAGGGGGCGCAGTTTTAAAGATGCCATACTGAAAACCTCCTTGTATGTAGTTTACTGGTGTTAGTTGAGTTTTCGCATCAAAAGGGTGGTAATGGATGCAGATTCCATCAGTTTTCTGCAAACCCAGATTATAATGACCTTGTGTTAGAATTGTATTTGAATCGGGGGCGATTTTTGTTAGAGTTTTGTTAACAAAGTAGCAGGGTAGCAAGGTAGCAGGGTAGCAAGGTAGCAGAGTAGCAGGGTGGCAGGGTGGCAGGGTAGCAGGTGGCAGGGTAGCAAAGTAGCAGGGTGGCAGGGTGACAGGGTAGCAGGTGGCAGGGGAGCAGGAGAGACGGACCCAGCCGTTGGCACGGCACCGACGATGCCTGTGCCCGGTACGGGTGAAAATACGTCAGGGCGGGTCCGAGACCCGCCCCTACTCCTTCTAACTTTTGCCGTTGCGGCGTTCCGGTTGCTGGTACGGAATGGGGATGTACGACACGCTGGGCCGCTTGTGCCCGGCCTGGGGGTACATCGTCATCAGGCGGTAAATCTCTTCCGGCATATCCGTACTGACCGGCAGTCCCAGCGACCGGGCTTCGTCTACCGTGATGGGATAATCGTGCGTCCAGGTGCCGGTGGAAAGCAGTTCGGCCAGGTGCTCTGCCTTCTCCGGGCTGATGTTTTTGTTGTGGCTCAAAATTTCGGCGACGGTATTCTTC
>RFJV01000030.1 GCA_003694775.1 Chloroflexota bacterium
CCTGTCAAATCCCGTCTTCCGGCTTCCGGGCCACGATACGGGCGCTGTAGAGGCGCACATCATCCGGCACGGTAGACCAGTCCAGGTCGCGGGTGAGGGCTTCGCGAGTGGCCGGGTCGAGCTGGTCCAGGTTTTCCAGGCCGTAGGAGACCCGCGACTCCACCCGGATGTCGACAAATCCGGCCCGGCGCATTTTGTCCAGGTACTCGGCTTGGTCCAGCGCACCGGTGATGCATCCGGCCCAGGCATTGACATTGGCCCGCAGTTGGGGTGGAAACTCGCCTTCGGTGACCATATCCGACACGCAGAAGCGGCCACCCGGTTTCAGCACGCGGAACGCCTCGCGAAAAACGGCGTCCTTGTCCGGCGACAGGTTGATGACACAGTTAGAGATGATGACATCCACGCTACTGCTCTCAACGGGCAGATTTTCGATTTCGCCCTTGCGGAACTCCACATTGGTCAATCCCAGCCGGTCCCGGTTCTGGTTTGCCAGGGCCAGCATACTGTCGGTCATATCCACGCCGATGACGCAGCCGGTTGGGCCAACGGCTTTTGCCGCCAGGAAGCAGTCGATACCGCCGCCGGAGCCGAGGTCCAGCACCACTTCTCCCGGCTGTAAACCGGCGATGGCGGTCGGATTGCCGCATCCCAACGCCGCGGCGGTGACGGTATCAGGCAGGCCGTCCAGCTCCTCCAGAGCGTACAGGGCTTCAGCCAGAGTGGCCGCTGTGGAATCGGCAGGACTACAGCAGGTCATCCCGTCGGCGGCCTGGATAAGAATGGCGTCCCCTGCCGGCTGACAGCAGGTAGCCGGTTCCGGTGGGCGGCTGTCGACCAGCTCAACCGGCGCGGTCTCCCGCTGGCCGGTAAACTGGTCGGCAATGGCCGCGTACCGCTGGCGAACTTTTTCTTTGAGGGTGTCTTTGGAATCGGTCATTTGTAACCTCCATCGAATATAGTTTGGGAGTTTATGAGTTGGGGAGTTTGGGAGTTGGTGCACTGCCAATCCCACATCTCAAATCAATTTATTTATATGTGTCTATGTATGAAAAGAAAAAATTTTTTCACCCTGTGATGATGGATATGCCCCAAAACTCAACTTCCCGGCTCCCCAACCACAGGAGAAGCCTCCTCTTCCGGGTCCTCTGTTGGCGTAAAGGCATCCAGCTTCAAGTCATCCGGGATGAGGCGGGTAAACAGCATACCACAGCAGTGGATAATGTTATCCTGATTGGCCCGGTAGTAGACCTGTTTCCCCTCACGGCGGCGAGCTACCAGGTTGGCCTGGCGCAAGAAGCTCAGATGGTGAGAAATGGTCGGCTGGGAGAGGTTAAACTGCTCCACCAGGTCGCCAACGCATTTTTCACCCTCTTCCAGCAGTATTTCCAGGATTCGCTGGCGGGTTTCGTCCGCCAGTGCCCGGCAAAATGCGACAACGTCGAATTCGGACATCGGCCCTTCACATTGAAATTTATAAATACGTCTATATATTACCCCATTACCAACAGCCTGTCAAGAGGGGGGCGTCCAGAATTTTAGGAATTCTGGACAAACCTGGGGGGATTCGCCCAGCAGAGCTGGATGCTTCGCGAGGGGGAATCCCCCCGC
>RFJV01000263.1 GCA_003694775.1 Chloroflexota bacterium
AGGTAGCAAGACAGCAGGTAGCAAGGTAGCAGGGCAGCAAGTCGCCCTGCGATACAATCCGCCGGAAAGTTTCATGGCCGTTATTGCCCGTGCCCAAAATTCAGCCTTTGGCCTGCGCCCAATGAATCCCTTCCGGGATTTGCGCGGCGTCGCCGACCTGATTGCCGAGGCGTTTGCCGACGACCTGGACCAGGCTGGCCAGAATGCCCTGCGCGAACTGCGCTGGCTCAGCCGGATGAAGCCGGTCCTGTGGTGGATGACCACCTTTAACGCGGAGTACAGCGATTTTCTGACCGGATTCGTCTGGGAAGAGGATGGCCGGATAGTGGGCAACGTCACCGTCAGCCAGACCTCGCCAGGCTCCCAGCGCTGGCTCATCAGCAACGTGGCCGTATCCAGACCGTACCGCGGGCGCGGTATTGCCCGCTGTTTGATGGATGCCGCGCTGGAGCTGGTGCGGGAGTGCCGTGGCCGGGTGGTCACTCTGCAGGTGCGGGCCAACAATGAACCGGCCCGACACCTGTACCGCTCGCTGAACTTCTGCGAGGTGACCGGCACGGTCTACATGACCCTGCCCTATATTCCTGCGGTCAAACGGTCGGTATTTCCGGCGGAGGTGCGTTTTCGGCGGCGGCGGTTCAATTATGTTGACACGCTCAAAGCGTACCAGCTTGCCTGCGCGGCCACCCCGCCGGAAGTGCAGAAAGAGTGGCCGGTGCGCCGGAGCCGCTTCCAGGTTGGTCTGGACGCGCAGTTGGCCGGCCTGTTTGCCCGTCTGTTGGGGGGGCCGGCTTCCGCCTTCTGGGTGGTGGAAAAAGAAGACCGGTTTGTGGGGATGATGAACATCTACGCCGGAATGTTTGGGCAAAGCCACCGGCTGGAGCTGTTTGTCGACCCGCAGTGGCGGGGCAAACTGGAGCACCCGCTGATAAGCCGCGCCCTCCAGTACCTGCAGAAGTGGGGAGCCTGGGGGGTGCAGGTCCGCCATCCCGCCGACCATCCGGAGGCGGTGGAGGTGTACCGTGCCCTTGGTTTTCAGGAAGAACAAACCCTAATCTGGATGAAACGGGAGATGTAAGCGCGTCTGCGCATTGATAGGGTATGCTCGATTTAGCCATTGTTATTGTCAATTACAACACCAGGGATTTATTGAGAAATTGTCTCAAATCTGTTTTCGATAGTCGGGGAGACGTATCTTTTACCGTGGTCGTGGTGGACAACGCCTCTACCGACGGCAGTCCCGAAATGGTGCGGGCCGAGTTCCCGCAGGTCGAACTGATAGAGAGCACCGTTAACGGGGGGTTTGCCTATGCCAACAATCTGGGGCTGAAGCAGGTCGGCTTTGCTTCCGACGGCACGCCGCAGGCAGACGCGCCGCGGTATGCCCTGCTGTTGAACCCCGATACCGAACTGCCGCCCACCGCGCTGGCGAATATGGTCGCTTTTATGGACGCGCATCCGGACGCCGGGGCCGCCGGCCCCAAGCTGGTGCTGACCAACGGCGCGCTCGACCTGGCCTGCCGGCGGTCGTTTCCCACACCGGCGGTCAGTTTTTACCGGATGGCCGGCCTGTCGAAGCTGTTTCCGCGGCATCCGGTCTTTGGGCGGTACAACATGACCTTTGTGGACCCGGACCGGCAGATTGAGGTCGATTCGGTTGTCGGCGCGTTTATGATGGTGCGCCGGGAGGCCATTGCCCAGGCCGGTCTGCTGGATGAGACCTATTTTATGTACGGTGAGGACCTGGACTGGGCCTACCAGATAAAAGCGCACGGCTGGAAAATTTACTACAACCCGGCCGTCACGGTGACGCATGTCAAGCGGGCCGCCAGCCGGCACAGTCTGAAGGCCCGCATAGAGTTTTACCGGGCGATGGATATTTTCTACCGCAAGTATTATGCCGCCCGGACCCCTATCTGGCTTCACGCCCTGGTAGTCACCGGAATCAATATTCCCTGGCGGTACTACCAGCTCCGTGCCCTGCTGAAGCGGAATCCTCAAAACCACAACGGCAAGGAGGTGGACGGATGAAAAAACGTGCGCCCTTGCTCTTTACCCTGTCGCTGGTAGCCACGGACGCCTTGATGTCCGGGCTGGCCTTTTGGGTAGGCTACCTTCTGCGGTTGCGGTCCGATTACGAAAATATCCAGCCTTTCCCGGCCTACTGGGGGATGCTGGTGGTGCATGTCATCACCATTCTGACCGTCTTTTTCTTTTACCGGCTGTACCACCGGCAAAGGTCGCTGTCGGCCATTGACCAGTTCTATTCCATTTTTGGGGCCGCGTCGGTGGGGACGATTATTGCCATTGCCTTCATCTCTTTCTTCTTCAAGAACCAGCTCGACTATCCCCGGCTGATGATGGTGTACATCTGGATACTGACCATTTTGTTCACCTCGGTGGGGCGGGTCATCCAGTCCCGGCTTCAGTTGGCCCTGCAGGCCCGCGGCTGGGGGGAACTGCGCATTCTGATTGTCGGGGCCGGAGAAGTGGGCCGGATGGTGATGCAGAAAATCAAGCGGACGCCCACGCTGGGCTACCGGGTAGTCGGCTTTGTGGATGATGACACATCGGTCAAGGCCGTTCAGGGCGTGCCGGTGCTGGGGCGGATTGATGACATCCCGGAGATTACGGCCTCCGCGAACATCAACGAAGTGATTATCGTCATGCCGGAAGCCACCCACCACGAGATTCTGAAAGTGGTCAGCAAGTGCGACCGGCGGAAGGTTGCCATCAAGGTTTTTCCGAACGTGTTTCAGATAATGGCCAGTGAGGTATCCATCGGCGACCTGGGCGGCCTGCCCCTGCTGACGGTGCGCGACACGGCCCTGCGCGGCTGGCGGGTGACGGTCAAGCGGGCCATCGACGTGGTGGGCAGTGCGGTAGGGCTGGTTCTGCTGTCACCGATAATGATGCTGATTGCCGTCCTCATCAAACTGGACTCCGAGGGACCGGTCTTTTACACCCAGGAGCGGATGGGGCTGGACGGCAAACCGTTTATGATGCTCAAGTTCCGCTCCATGCGCACCGACGCCGAGGCCGAAACCGGTCCGGTCTGGGCCAAGCCCAACGACGCCCGGCGCACCCGGCTGGGGGCCATCATCCGCCGCTTCTCTATTGACGAACTGCCCCAGCTCATCAATGTGCTGATTGGGGATATGAGTCTGGTGGGGCCGCGGCCGGAGCGGCCCGTATTTGTGGAGCAGTTCCGCAAAACCATCCCCCGCTATATGGACCGGCATCAGGAAAAGGCGGGCATTACCGGCTGGGCGCAGGTCAACGGTCTGCGGGGCGATACTTCCATTATTGAGCGCACCAAGTACGACCTGTGGTACATCGAAAACTGGTCGCTGTCGCTCGATTTCCGGATTCTGATTCGGACCATTTTCAACATTTTTACCGACCGCAACGCCTATTGACCTGCGGGAACTACCGGTTTTGTGGGCGCAGACCGTGCGCCCCTTTTCCCCCGGTTGTTTCACGTGAAACAATTTTGCCGCTGTCCGGCACAAATTCCCTGTTCTGGAGGAAAAATTGCCGCGCATTTGTGACTACGAGGGAAGCAAGTACCGCACCGAATTCTGGGAAACGTCGAACCGCCGGTATGAAGACCAGGTGGAGCGGGTGGCAATGCGCCGCCTGCTTCCTCCCTCCGGACGCCGCATTCTGGAGGTCGGGGCCGGCTTTGGCCGTCTGGCGGACCTGTATGCCGGCTACGAGCAGGTCGTTTTGATGGATTACGCCCGCTCCCAGATGGAAGAGGCCCAGCGCTACCTGGGGCGGCAGTCCCGCTTTGTCTTTGTGGTGGCCGATGTTTACCGCCTGCCCTTTGTGGATAATCTGTTCGACACCCTGACAATGGTGCGGGTAATGCACCACCTGGTCGATGTCCCCGCGGCCCTGGCTGAACTGCACCGGGTCATCGCCCCGGACGGCGTCGCTGTGCTGGAGCACGCCAGCAAGCGCCACCTGAAGGCCATTCTCCGCTGGTTGCTGAGGCTCCAGCACTGGAATCCCTTTGACCCCACCCCCCACGAGTTTGTGGAGCTGAATTTTGATTTTCACCCCGCCTGGATGCGGGAAAAGATGCAGGCCGCCGGTTTCCGGGTGCTCAACACCCGGACCGTCTCCCACTTTCGGATTGACCTGCTGAAGCGGAGCCTGCCCACCGCCTGGCTGGTCTGGCTGGACAGTCTGGCCCAGCTAACCGGCAACTGGTGGCAGTTGACCCCCAGTCTCTTTTTGCAGGTTCAGGCCGAAAAAGACGGGATTCCGGCAGAGCAGGGTTTCTTCCGCTGTCCGGCCTGCGGCTCTCCGAACCTGCCTCCTCCGCTTCCCGATGCCGGCGATACAGTTCTCCACTGTCCGCAGTGCCGCCGGGGCTGGGCATACCGGGACGGGATTTATGATTTCAAAACGCCGGTGGGGTAGTATTACGATTTACGATTGACGATTGACGATTGACGATTGACGATTGACGATTGACGCACCCCTTGACCGGGTGTATTTCATTTTTGGGGCGAATTTTGATTGGCGGTAGGGCCGGCATCCCTATGCCTGGCCCATTTTCTGTAGGTGGATATCCTATTTGTCCCCAAATTGAAACGTCCCCCCCCTTGACTGGGTGCGTTTCATTTTTTTGGTAAGTGGAGCCATCCACGAATTTTTCACGAATACACGAATACACGACCTGTCCCCGCCAGGGAGATGGTAGCCCCGG
>RFJV01000264.1 GCA_003694775.1 Chloroflexota bacterium
GTCGAGATACGGCCTCAGTGCTGATGGGTGGACTTGAACCACCGACCCCGGAATTATGAGTTCCGTGCTCTAACCGACTGAGCTACATCAGCATGTTCGATACGCATTTTAATCAAAACGCCCAAAATGTCAAATTTCACTCCATCCCCCCGGAATTACGGGGTTTTGGCCGCGGCCTGACTCACATCGCCCGGCTTGCCGGCCATTTCTACCGGCTCAACCTGCACCGGCGGGTCGCCAAAAAACAGTTCCCACCAGGCTTCAACCGGAGTCATCACCTGCACCTGCTCTGCCGCCGGCTCAGGCGGGATGCTGGTCTCGAACTGCCGCGGCCTGGCCGGCCCGCGGCGGGACGGAGCGACCACTACGACCACCGTTTCGCCGGGCAAGGCCCATTTCAGTTCGTTGCGGGCAATCTCTTCAACGTACAGGTCGCTGGCAACATAGCTCCGACGGGCGCGCAGTTCAGCCTGATAAGCCCGTGCCGCGGCCAGTTCCTGCTCCAGCCGCTCTGCCTCTTTCTGCACCCGGTAGTTCACCGCCGTGCGGCGGGCCAGGTCAAAAATCAGGAAGATGGACATCGTCAGGAGAAATAACAATACAAGTTGGGTTAGAGATGCTCGCGAACCCTGTCGTTTCTTGGTCACCGGTCTCTTCTCATCCTGGCGTTTACTTACGGTATATATCATATTACCCGACTCAGCGTAATATGTCAACTAAAATTATGTCAAATTTCCGCAAGCGGTACAATTTGACTAATTTTTCAATTTTTGATAGATTCCAGTATGCATCGGCCCTCGTAGCTCAGCTGGTAGAGCAACCGCCTTGTAAGCGGTCGGTCGTCGGTTCGAATCCGTCCGAGGGCTTGCACAAAAAACCGGTCGGCGTGTACTCGCCGACCGGTTTTGCTTTGCTGTCCGGTGCGCTAGAATCCCTGCAGATAGCTAAAATCGGCGTAGCCGCGGGTCAAGTCCCGGATGTCCTGCAGGAGGGCCAGCCGGTTCTGCCGCACGGCGTCATCGTCGGCCATGACCATCACGCCGTCAAAAAAGGCATTGATAGGGGCGACCAGCAGGTCGCGGATGGCATCGACCACCGCGGTCATCGACGAGCCGGGCGACAGGCTGGCTTTGGCCTGCTGGTAGGCGGCGTATAGATTGCGCTCCACCTCCTCAGCCAGCAGGTCGGGCTTAACGGTGTACCGGGCCTCGACCGGACGCACGATGCGCACACAGCGGGCGTAGGCATTCAGCGTGTCGGGCCAATCCGGGCGGGTCACCACCTCGGCCAGCTCGCGGGCGGCCTGCAAAGCCTGCCAGGGATTGTCGCCCCGTTCGGCCAGCACCGCCTGAACCACATCGTGCGGCAGACCGTACTCCTCTTTCAGTACCCCCTCCAGCCGGCGGCGGACGAACTCCGCCGTTTCGGCCAGAGACTCCGCAGATACCTCCACCGGCATTAACGCCGCGGCCAGGCGCAGACCTTCGGCCACGTCAAAATCGGTTTCGGTTTCCAGCAGGACCGTCACCACCGACAGGGCGTCGCGGCGCAGGGCAAACGGGTCGGCGGAACCGGTGGGGGCCATACCTACTGCAAACAGGCCGCACAGACTGTCCAGCCGGTTGGCCAGGTTCAGGGCCAGGCCGGGCCGGCTCAGCCGCTCGCCGGGCAGAGGGGTTTGGGGGTAGTAATGCTCCACAATAGCCGCGGCCACCGCTTCCGGCTCGCCGGAGATGCGGGCGTACTCGTACCCCATAATCCCCTGCAGACTGGTCAGCTCGACCACCATCTGCGTTGCCAGGTCGGCCTTGCAGAGGTGGGCGGCGCGGGCCACGGTTTTCATCTCCGCGGCAGACAACTGCAGGCGCTCGCCAATCTGGGGGGCAAGGGTCTCCAGCCGCTTGCTCTTGTCCAGCATCGAGCCGAGCTTCTCCTGGAAGGTGAGTGTGTCCAGGCGAGGCAGAAAATCTTCCAGCTTTTTCGACGTGTCGGCCTTGAAGAAGTAATCCGCGTCGGCGTAGCGGGCGCGCAGTACCCCCTCGTTGCCCCGGCGCACGATGTCCAGGTGGTCGGAACCGCCGTTGCGCACACCGATGAAATGGGGCAGGAGCTTGCCGTCTGGCCCGACGACCGGGAAGTACCGCTGGTGCTTCTTCATCACCGTAATCAGCACCGGTTGGGGCAGGTCGAGATACTTTTCCTCAAAACTGCCCAGGAACGCGGTAGGCTGTTCTACCAGGTGGGTCACTTCTTCCAGCAAGGCCGGGTCGTCGGGAACCCGTCCGCCGGCCTGAGCGGCCACTTCATCAAGCTGGCGTTTTATTTCGACCTGCCGCGCCCGGTGGTCCACCATCACCCGGTGCGATTCCATCAGTTCGGCATATTGGGCGGCGTGGGGGATGTCAAACTCCGGCGAGCCTTCGGGCCGCAGACCGCGTGTCCGGCGACCGCTGGTCAGGCCGGCGTATTCAAAGGGCACTACCGTATCCCCCAGCAGAGCGACCAGCCAGCGGATGGGCCGGCTGTAGGCCGTTTTGGCGACCTGCTCGCCGTACTGGGCCGAGGCCAGCCAGCGCATAGACTTGCCGAAGCTGATACTGCGGACAAAATCGGGCAGGGCCTCGGAAAGGACCTCCACTGCCGGCCGGCCTTCGGTGCGGACGGTGGCAAAGACGTACTGTCCCCCGTTGACCTCGCGCACTTCCAGCGCCGACACATCCACGCCCTTACTCCGGGCAAACCCCAGGGCGGCCTTTGTGGGGTTGCCCTCGGCATCAAAGGCGGCCTTTGCCGACGGGCCGCGGACGGTTTCTTCCAGGTCGCTTTGCCGCGGGGCCAGGCGGTCAACCTGGACCACCAACCGCCGCGGCGTGCCCCACACCCGGATGTCACCGTGACTCAGCCGCAGGTCGGCCAGGAATTGGGGCACGGCGGTTTGCAAGGCTTCAATCGCCGCGCTGACATCGTGCGAGGGCAGTTCCTCGGAGCCAATCTCCAGTAAAAATGTTTGGGGAGATTGGAGATTGGGAGTTTGGAGAGCGGGAGATTCGGTGGTAGCCGGTTTGGGAGGCATATATTTCAGCAGAGGGAAGCCGGCTTCCTCCCGCTGGGCCACGTATGCCTTTGCCACCTGGTGCGACAGCCGCCGCATCCGGCGGAAGTAGTTGGCCCGCTCGGTTACGCCGATGGCGCCGCGGGTATCCAGAATGTTGAAGGTGTGGGAGCACTTGAGCACGTAGTCGTAGGCTGGAACAACCAGCCCCTTCTCCAGACAGCGGTTGCATTCCCGCTCGTAGAAGTTGTACGCCTCAACCAGGGCCTCCACATCGGCTACGTTGAAGTTGTACTCGCAGTACTCAATTTCCTGGCGCAGAAGGATGTCGCCGTAGGTCTGTCGCCCGTCCCAGTCGATTTCCCAGACGCTGTCCACGTTCTGCAGGTACATGGCGATGCGCTCCAGGCCGTAGGTCAGCTCTACGGCCACCGGGTCCAGGGTCAGGCCGCCGGCCTGCTGAAAATAGGTGTACTGGCTGATTTCCATACCGTCCAGCCAGACCTCCCAGCCCAGGCCCCAGGCGCCCAGGGCCGGGCTTTCCCAGTTGTCTTCCACAAAGCGGATGTCGTGCTCTTCGCGCTTCAGCCCCAGGGCATAGAGACTGCCCAGATACAGTTCCTGGGGGTTGCCGGGGTCCGGCTGGATAATGACCTGGAACTGGGTGTGCATCTGCATCCGGTTGGGGTTATCGCCAAAACGCCCGTCGTCGGGGCGGAAAGAGGGTTCCACGTAGGCAATGTGCCAGGGTTCCGGGCCCAGCACCCGCAGAGTGGTACCGGGGTTGGCTGTGCCGGCCCCTACGGCCTCATGCCAGGGTTGCCAGATGAGGTATCCCAGATTGGCCCAGTATTCCTGGAGGGTCATAATAATTTGCTGAAAATTCAACGGCTTGGTCATGGTCTTCCTTTTGGGAATGTTGAGTTTTGAATGTTAAATGTTGAAGGGTTGAAGGTTGGAAGGTTGAAGATTGAATAATATTCGTTCAATCCCAAATCTCCAATCTCTAATCTCCAATCCCTGTTCCGTGTTCGGATTGTAATCAAAAATGGATTGTGCGCAACCTGTGGTTGGTCAGGTGGAGCGGCGGAGTTTTTTAATAAAGGCCACGCTTTTGAGGTTGCGTTCCAGGACAAAGGTGATGTAGTCCAGCAGGAGAGTTTCCACCTGCTGGCGGGTGGTGGGGGTCAGCTGGAGGCCGGCGACCCGCTCCCACGGTTCGGTCTGGAGGAAGCGGAGGACTTTGAGGACGGGCAGGGGTATCGGTTCGGCGTGGGACAGGGCGTGCCCGTGCTCCGGGCAGAGCACGCCGCCCCCGGACAGGGTAAAGTAGTTGTTTTCAACCGGCTGGATGGGGGTTTCGCAGGTCAGGCAGAAGTGAAGCTGGGGCTGGTAGCCGGTCAGTCCCAGCAGGTGCAGTTCAAAATAGCGCAGGACGATAAAAGGGTCGTCGGTGTGGCCCAGACGGGCCAGGGTAAAGGCCAGCAGTTCAAAGAGAGGCTGGTTGGGGTCGTGCTCTTCGGTGAAGCGGTCTACCAGTTCGGCCAGGTAGTAGGCCCAGCCGGTTTTCTGCAGGTCGGTGCGGAGGGGGGGGTAAGCTTCGACCACTTCGGCCTGGGAAACGATGTCCCAGGTGCGGCCGCGAGCGACGAGCATGTCAGTTAGCATGAAAAGTTCAACGTGGCCGGCCTTGCGGCTGGTAATTTTACGGACGCCTTTTGCCAGCAGACGCAGTTTGCCGTGCTGGGGGGTAAAGACCGTCAGCAGGCGGTCCGCCTCGCCAAAATCACTGCGGCGGAGGATGATGGCGTCGGTGCGGTAGAGGCGGTCTGAAGCGGGCATCCAGCAACCGTCCGGTCAGACCAAATTTTCCGGTCCAAAGCTGTGGGGCAGAAGGTCGGACAGGGTGCAAACCTGATAATTGCCCTGCGTGTCGCCAAAAATGATGGTGATATCCGGAGCAAACTCGCGCAGAACCTGCCGGCACACGCCGCATGGCGCGCCGCCGTTTTCCGTGGCTACGGCAATGGCTACAAAACTTCGTTCGCCTTCGGACACGGCCTTGAAGATAGCCGTTCGTTCGGCGCAGTTGGATGGGGTGTAGGCCACGTTTTCGATATTACAGCCGGTATAGATTTTCCCGCTGGTGGTCAGCAGGGCCGCACCGACCTTGTAATGGGAATACGGCGAGTAGGAAAACTCCCTGGCCTCGAATGCTTTTTTAAGCAGATTTTGCCACTGCTGGTTATCCGTCATTGCAGAACCAACCTCGTATAAAAGATGATGCCGAAAGGCAAGACGATGAACCGGGCTTTACATCGAGCCGGAAACCGGTTTGTGCCCTCTTTCGCCGACCAGCGGCGATGGGTTTTCTTCTGCTGAAGAACGGCGGTTCTCCTGGCCCTGCTGTGCCCTGACCCGCTGGACACGAACCCGGCGAATACGCCGGCCTTCCACATCCAGCACGGTCATCACCATTTCGCCCACCGTGACCCGGTCCCCGACTTCGGGGATGCGGCCCAGCAGGTTGTAAACCAGACCGCCCAGGGTGTCGGCCTCGTCCGTGGGCAGGTCCGCGGACATCAAGTCGTTGATATCATCCAGGTCCATCCGGGCGCTGAAGATATACTCGTCGTCGGAGATACGCTGGAGGTAGAATTCGTCGGGGTCGTACTCGTCCTGAATTTCGCCCACGATTTCTTCCAGGATGTCCTCAATAGTCACCAGGCCGGCTGTGCCGCCGTACTCGTCCACCACAATGGCAATGTGGACCTTACGAGTCTGAAGCTCGCGCAGAAGGTCGCTCAGGGGTTTGGTTTCCGGAACAAAATAGGGTTCACGGGCCAGACCGAGCACGGTTGTGGCCTCCCCGCCATCTCGCCAGTGTTTGAGCAGGTCTTTGGCGTACAGGATACCAACGATATTGTCGATGGTTTCCCGGAATACCGGCACCCGCGAGTGCCCGGCCTTGAGTATCACATCCAGGGCATCCATAACCGGCGTGTCGGCCTCCACCGCCACCACGTCAATGCGAGGGACCATCACCTCGCGGGCGGTGGTATCGGCCAGGTCGAAGATGGAGTAAATCATCTCCTTTTCTTCTTCCTTGAGCACGCCCTCCTCTTCTCCGGCGTCCACGTAGGTGCGCAAATCCTCTTCGGTAATGGCGTAGAAGTGATGCCCCTCACCCTCTTTGCCGGTTTGCCCGGTCAGCAAGGCGGTCAGGCGGATGACCAGCCGGGCCAGCGGTTCCGCCAGAAAGGAAACCCAGTAGAACGGGTACACCGCCAGGGTGGCCACCGGCTCCGGATAGGACCGGGCCAGCTCTTTGGGGAGCAGTTCACCCAGCATAAGCACCAAAAAGGCGGTTGCTACGGTAACAAGGAGCACCGCCGTAAAAGAGGGAATGTTCAGCCAGAGCGCCAGCGGTGCGGCGTAAACATATGAAACGATGGCAACCATGGAAAAGCCCAGCACTTTCAACAGCAGTTGTTCGGTTGCCAGCAGGCGGGTGGCATCTTCGGCCAGCCGGTTTAACATTTTGGCGGTAGGATGGTTTTCTTCCAGCAATTGATGGCGTCGGGAAGGCCGGATGGTAATAATGGCTTCCTTGGCCGCGGCAAAAAAGGCGTACAAAACCAACAGAGCAAACAGAGTCAAAATAGGCCCGGTACTGTCAGGGTCCAACGATACCACTCCTGTCATGTAAGGATGAAGGATGAGGGATGAAGGCGGAAAGAAGGAGTAAGGAGTAAGGAGTAAGGAGAAAGGGGTAAGGAGCAGGTGAGGAATCTCCAATCTCCAATCTCCAATCCCCCAATTTTTATTTTTTCTCCGACTTCACCCGTGCCGGGACACCGTAGGCCAGGGCGTCATCAGGAATATCCCGGGTGACCACCGAACCGGCGCCGGTACGGGCATTGTTTCCAATCTTAACCGGTGCGACCAGCATGGTGTCGCTACCGATAAAGGCGTTGTCGCCAATGACGGTGGGATTCTTTTTCACCCCGTCGTAGTTGCAGGTAATCGTTCCGGCCCCAATGTTGACATTTTTCCCGGTGGTAATATCTCCCAGATAGCTGAAATGGCCCATCTTGGTGCCGGGGCCAAGATAAGCGTTTTTTACCTCGCCAAAATTGCCCATGTGGACACCCTCTGCCAGGTGCGCGCCTTTTCGCAGATGGGCAAAGGGGCCAATATCCACATTATTCTCCATCACGGCCTGCTCAACCACAGAAAAGCGAACCTGACAGCCATTTCCTACGGTTGAGTCGATGATGTAGGAGTTGGGGCCAATCTCGCAGTCCTCGCCAATGGTGGTCTGGCCCAGCAGGTAGGTATTGGGATAAATTACGGTATCCTGCCCGATAGTCACATCCAGGCCGATGTAGGTGGTGTTCGGGTCGACCAGCGTGACGCCGGCCTCCATCCACTTCTGGTTGACCTGCTGGCGAAGCACGCTTTCGGCCTGGGCCAGGTGGGCACGGGTATTGACCCCCAACGTTTCTGCCGGGTTGTCGACCTGCACTGCCTGAACGCGGTATCCCTGAGACACGGCAATGCCGACCAGGTTGGTCAGGTAGTATTCCCCCTTGGCACTGACCGGGATACGGGGCAGATTCTGCCACAGCCATTGGGCGTTAAAGATATATGCCCCCACGTTCAATTCCCGGATAGCTTTTTGCTCCGGGGTGCAGTCGGCCTCCTCGACAATGGCGGACACAAAGCCGGCCTCGTCGCGAACGATGCGGCCAAAGCCCTGCGGGTTATCGCGGGTAACGGTCAGCATCAGCATTGGCCCCAGGGTGGGGTCAAAGGTATCGCGCATCCGCCGGAAGGTGTCGCCGGACAGGAGCGGCAGGTCGCCGGGCACCACCAGCACCGTGTCTAAATGGTCGCCCAGCACCTTGCGGGCCTGCTGAACGGCGTGCCCCGTTCCCAATTGGGGCGATTGCACCACAAAATCGGCCTGGTTGGTAAAACGGGCCTGTACCTGCTCCGACTGATGTCCCACAACGACCACGGTTTTGGCCGGCTGGAGCGCAAAAACGGCCTGCAGGACGTGCCACAGCAGAGGCTTTTCCAGGAGGGGATGCAGAACCTTGGGCGTTTTGGACTTCATCCGGGTGCCCATCCCGGCGGCCATCACCACAACGGCAAGATTTTTCATATTCAGTCAATCACCGGAAAGATGTTATCTGGGGATAATTCTAGCACAGGGTAGAAAATATATCAATTAATACGAAGCGGGGGGGTATCTGCTCAGCAGGGTCTGGAACATTCACACAATAACGCATATTTCACCGCAGAGACGCGGAGGCCGCAGAGAAAAAAGAAATTTTGCCGTCGCTCTGCGCGCTCTGTGCCTCGGCGGTACAGAAATCACCCGGCTTTCTCTCCGGCAGTGTTGGCCGGAGCCTGGCCTGACGTTCAAACGTCAGGCTAAACGGTGCAAGGACGTTGAAACGCCCTGAAAATGAGACCTGGAGGGCGCTTCAGCGTCCTTAAGCCATTCAGCCCGGCGTTTTTAACGTCGGGCCAACCTTTGCCGGATTTTTCTCCGGGCCTGAACAGCTACGCGGGGGGAACAAAAAAGTCTTCTTGGCGACGACCTACTCTCCCAGGGGGTTTCCCCCCAAGTACCATCGGCGCTGGCGGGCTTAACTGCCGGGTTCGGGATGGGACCGGGTGTACCCCCGCCGCTATTGTCACCAAGAAGACTTTTTCATTAACGTTTTGGTTAAATGGATAATACCCTAAAAACTAAACAGAACGAACAGGATTTTTCACCGGGAAAAACAAGGGTAAGCTATCGGCCATTAGTACGGCTTGGCTCAA
>RFJV01000265.1 GCA_003694775.1 Chloroflexota bacterium
ATGGGCAAGAAGCGAAAGAAACGAGCCGCACAGGTATCGATGGAAAAGAATCACGGCTACACCATTGTGGTACCGGTTTTTGATGACCAGCCGATTGACCGGCTGGTCCGGTTGGCCCTGCAGTTGGCCGCGCCCCGCAATGGACGGGTCGTGCTGGTCGGCACGGTGCTGGTTCCCCCCGATGAATCGCTGACCACCGGCGCGGTGGAGGCCCAGGCCCGCCGTACCTTGCTGGACGGCATCCGCGAGCGGTTCCAGGGCGAACCTATCTACATCAAGCCGCGCATCCGGGTGGCCCACCGTCCCTGGCTTCCCCTGATGGAGGTCATTGCCGCGGAACACGCCAGCCTGCTTCTGCTCCCCTGGCGACCGGAAGGGACCAAAGCCGCCTTTGCCCTGGACCTGGATACCCTCCTCAGCCACCTGACCTGCGACACCCTGGTCCTCTCCGGCGACCTGCCGGAAAAAATCAGCCGTATCCTTCTGCCGGCGCGCGGCAGTCAGGAAACCGCGCTGGCCCTGGAAACCGCGCTTCTGCTGGCAAAAGCCAACCAGGCCAAAATTACCATCCTCTACGCCGCCGACGAGGACCGCCACCCCCGAAGCCGCCAGATTTACGACGAACTGGTCCGGATGGCCCAGGGCAACCCCCTGATTGCCCAGGAACTGCGGGTCAACGGCAACGTCCTGGCCGCTATCCAGGCCCAGGCCGGCCAGCACGACCTGATAATTATGGGCGCGGCCGAGGCCGCCCCCGGACAGCGCGCCCAGACGGTGGGACGCATCCCCCATCACCTGCACCAGGAGCAGTCGGGCACACCGCTGGTCATCGTTCGCACCGCCCGCCCGGCCCCGGTAGCGGAACTGCGCCGCTGGAACGAAAACCAGTCCCTGCCAGCAACCCCCACCTCGGTGATGGTCGACCGCTGGTTTGCGGAGAACACCTTCAGCTCCAACGAATTCAAAGAAGTGGAGCGGCTGGTCGCCATGAAAGAAGAACGGGGCGTCACCATCAGCCTGGGCCTGCCCGCCCTCAACGAGGAAGAAACCGTGGGCAACGTTATCCGCACCATCAAATCGGCCCTGATGGACGACCTGCCCCTGCTGGATGAAATCGTGCTCATCGATTCCGGCTCCACCGACTACACGGTAGACATTGCCCGCGACCTGGGCATTCCGGTATACCGTCACAGCGACATCCTGCCGCAGTACGGCACGTTCCGCGGCAAGGGTGAGGCCCTGTGGAAAAGCCTCTACATCCTCAAAGGCGACCTGATTGCCTGGATTGATACCGACATCGTCAACATCCACCCCCGCTTTGTGTACGGCATTCTGGGGCCGCTCCTGCGCCACGACACCATCCAGTACGTCAAGGGCTTCTACCGGCGACCGCTGAAGGTCGGCGAAACGTACCAGGCCGGCGGCGGTGGCCGCGTTACCGAGCTGGTGGCCCGCCCGATGTTCAACCTGTTCTACCCGGAGCTGTCGGGGCTGGTTCAGCCGCTTTCCGGCGAGTACGCCGGGCGACGCCGCGCCCTGGAGCGAACCCCCTTTTACGTGGGGTACGGCGTGGAAACCGGCCTGCTCCTGAATCTGGTGGAGCAGTACGGCATCAGCGGTATTGCCCAGGTTGACCTGCTGACCCGCATCCACCGCAACCAGTCGCTGAGTGCCCTCAGCCGGATGGCCTTTGCCATCATTCAGGTGTTTATCGACCACCTGGAACAGCGGCAGAAGGTGAAACTGCTCAGTGAAATCAACCGGACGATGAAAATTATTCGCTACGAAATGGAGACCTACAGCCTGGAGGAACGTCCCATCCACGACCACTGCCGCCCGCCCATCATCACCCTGCCGGAATACCGTCGCCGGTACAACATCTCCGAGGCCGACTGGAACGAAGCCGACTTTGCCCGCTGGCAGGAACCCCAGCTTGAGGAGGAACTGCTGGTATGACCATCCTGTACGTTGTCCGCCACGGACAAACGCCGTGGAATGTGGAGGGACGCTATCAGGGCCAGCTCGACCCGCCGCTGAACGAAAACGGCCTCCGGCAGGCCGGAGAGACGGCCCGCCGGCTGGCCCCGCTGGGTATCGAGGCCATTTACAGCAGTGACCTGGCCCGCGCCATGCAGACCGCGGAGGCGCTGTCTCACCTGACCGGACTGCCGGTTCAGCCCGACCCGCGCCTGCGCGAAATTCACCAGGGCGAATGGCAAGGCGTGCTGATTGACGACATCCGGGCGCGCTGGCCCGCCGAACTGCACGGCTGGGAAACCGACCCGTGGCGGCATCACCCGGTCGGTGGAGAAACCCTGGCCCAGCTCCAGCAACGAGTCTTTTCAGCCATTGACGACATCATCCGGCGGCATCCGCAGGGCCGGGTGGCGGTGTTTACCCACAAACTGCCCATTGCCCTGCTCAAAATTCGCTACCAGGGCCACCCGCCGGAGAAAATCTGGTCGCTGTTGCCGCAGAACGGCGCCTGGGAGGAGTTCGAGGTGGAGAATAGTGCGAGAGTGCGGTAGTGCGGTAGTGCGGTAGTGCGAGAGTGCGGCGGGTGCGGCGGGCCAGAATCTGCGCCGTCCACGAAACTAACACGAATACCCCCCGCCC
>RFJV01000266.1 GCA_003694775.1 Chloroflexota bacterium
CCCTATGCCGGGCCCATTTTCTGGGGCATAGGGATGCCCCAGCTACCATGATGCTGTAGGCGGATATCCTATTTGCCCCCAAATTGAAACGCACCCATGAAACACCCCCGATTTGTGATTGCCATTGGAGCGTGGTAGAATGCCGGGATGTTTATTACTCTGGAAAGCAAAACTTTTTTCGGATAGGATAATTTTGTATGAACACCACTGTAGAAACGCAAACTGTACCGGCAGAAAAACGCACCCTGCGCGACTACCTGGGGCTGGTGGCCCGCGGTTTTGCCATGGGCGCTTCCGACGTAGTGCCGGGGGTGTCCGGCGGTACAATGGCCTTTATCCTGGGCATTTACGAGGAGCTGATTTTCTCTATTAAATCCCTCCTCAACCCTGCTGCCATCCGGCTCCTGCTCCAGTTCAAATTCAAAGAGGCGCTGGATATTCTGCCGTGGAAATTCCTGGCCGCGGTCGGGGCCGGTATTCTGCTGGCGATTTTCTCTCTGGCAAAATTCCTGGAATGGATGCTCATCAACCATCCGGCTCTGCTGTGGTCGTTTTTCTTTGGGCTGGTGCTGGCTTCGATATCCACCGTGAGCAAACGGGTCAAGGCGTGGAAGACCAGCACCATTGCCGCCGCGGTCATTGGCGCGGTGGCAGCCTACATTATCGTGGGTCTGGTTCCGGTAGAAACGCCTAACGCGGCCTGGTTTCTCTTCCTCAGCGGGGCAATTGCTATCTGTGCCATGATTTTGCCCGGCATTTCCGGCTCGTTTATCCTGGTTCTGCTGGGCAAGTACCAGTACGTGCTGTCTGCGGTCAACAACCGGGATTTTGTGACCCTGTTCCTGGTGGCCGCGGGAGCGGCTGTGGGAATCGTCACCTTTGCCCAGTTTCTGGGCTGGCTGTTCAAACGCTACCACGACGTGACCGTCGCCGTGCTGACCGGGCTGATGATTGGCTCTCTGCGGAAAATCTGGCCCTGGAAAGAAACCGTGCAGACCATTCTGGACCGGCACGGCAACCCCATCCCGGTGGCGCAGGTCAACGTCCTGCCGCCGGCCTGGAATTCCGAAGTAACCCTGGCCCTGATTCTGGCAATTGCAGGCTTTGGTGTTGTTATGGTGATGGATTACTGGGCTTCGCGCAAGGAACGAGTCTGATGGCAGTAAGGCATTAAAAAAGCCTCGCCGGTTCTGGCGAGGCTTTTTTGCTTACTCTGGGGGACGGGTCGGCCTGGGGTACATTGCCCCCGGCGCAGGCCCGGATGCCGGGCCAGACGGGGGGGCTGGTTTGCCGCCGGCAGGTTTCTTCTTCCGGGGGGTGGTCACTATCTGGGTGTCGCCGCTCATCCCCAGCAGTGCCCCCAGACACCCCGGCTTGCGCTGAATGGTTTTGATTTCCGGCACTTCTACCGACTGGGCGGCAACCAGCGCATCCGCGGCCATTTTCTGAATGGCCGCAATCCTGGAGTCCAGTTCCTGGCGCAGGGTTTCCCGCCGCCATTCATCTTCCTGCCGCACCCGCGCCAGCGTCCGCTCCACCTCGGTGATGCGCTCCCGCAGACGGGCATTTTCCTCCTTCAGGTTGAAATTATCCTGAATCAGCACCCCCAGCAGTTCCCGGTTGGCCGCCTGGCTGTTCAAAATGCTCTGCTGGGTTTCCGACAGCGCGGCCAGCGTATGGTTCAGAAAAGCCAGCGCCGGGGACTCCTTCATAGCCTCGGCAGATACCAGAGACGTTTCCGGTTGAGCCGGCTCTGGCTCATCCGCCGGCTCAACCCTGACAACGGTTTCCTCCGCCGGCCCAGCCCCATTCGGGTCCGGCCCGGCCGCGGTGTTCCCGTCCGCCAGCCTTTGCCGGACCTGCTCATAGGTTAGCCCTTCGGCCAGCAGTTGCTTGACCTGCCGCAGAACGTCCATATCGGCTTCGGTGTAGCGGCGATGGCCGCGCCGTTCTCCCGGACTGGCAACCGGAGAAAGAAAGTCCCCAAACTCATCCGCCCAGCGACGCAGGGTTGCCGGCGACACATCCAGTTCGCCGGCCGCGGCCTGGGGGGTCAGCAGTATCTGTTCCTCGCTCATCTCAACCTCGCCCCTAGTCTTCATCCAGAATGTGATAAGTGGTGTTGACAGTTTCCCCGTCGGCATCGCCGTACTCAAGCTGGTACTCGTAATGCTCGACCCGCTCTCGCGGGGCCAGCTTGACAAACAAAGCCAGGGCCAGCAGGAGGACTCCCACATCATCCAGCCCGCCGACCACGGGGAACAGCATCCCCGGCAGAAAATCAACCGGAGAAATCAAATAAATGAACGACAGGGGCAGAATCAGTTTGGCCCAAAGGGGAACCTGCTTATCCCGCAGTAACAGCCAGACCAGCTTCAGCCGCTTGACCATCTCCGCGCTGAAGCCTGCCCCTCCCAGGGGGTCGGTAGATTTCCAGTATTCACCGGCCATTTGCATCTCCTTCTTTCAGATTGAACAGCATATCATACCAGATTAAGTGAAATTATAGACGCGACTTGCGATTCCGGCAATTGATTTCGCTCACGGCGTTGAAAGCGATTTTCTCCAAACAGCAAAAACCGCTTGAGCGATTTTCCGCCCACTCTTTATACGCTGTTCAGCGGCAAAAGTTTCACCCCAGTTTTTTTTCGGTATAATACTAATACCGTCCGGAATTCTCTCAAGTTCTCGCCTTATCGCCTTATCGCCTTATCGCCCTATCGCCCTATCGCACTACCGCACTATCGCACTATCGCCTTATCGCACTATCGCCCTATCGCCTTATCGCACTACTGCATCCGGGGAAAGACCATGAAGCCCCTGTACCAGGCATTGATTGATTTGGATATCTCCCAACTGCGCCTGCTGGCCGAAAGCCGGGGGGTGGCCCTGACCACCTCCCACCGCCTGGACGCGGCAGAACAGCTGGCCGCGGCCCTGACCGCGCCGGCATCCATCGCCATTGCCCTGGCCGACATGCCCCCGGCAGAAAAAGCCGCCCTCCAGTTTCTGGTCCAGCACCGGGGACGGGTAGAAGCCGGGCGCTTCACCCGCCAGTTTGGCGAAATCCGTCTGATGGGACCGGCCCGGATTGAACGGGAAAAGCCCTGGCGCAATCCGGCCAGCCCCGCCGAAGCTCTGTGGTACAAGGGATTCATTTTCAGCACCTTCCAGCTTACCGGCGAGGGGAGCCGGGAGTTTATCTACCTCCCCACCGACCTGCTTCCGCCGCTGGCCGCGGCCCTGGATGTACCGGACACTGCCCCCCCGCCCGCCGAAGCCCCGGTGCTGGACCTCGCCCCGGCCCCCGCCCCGGACACGGTTATCTCCGGCCGGGGACGCCTGCGCGAAAACGTCTTCAGCCTCCTGCTGTACCTGCAGGTCACCCCCACCCGTCTGGGCCACAGCGGACAGCTTGCCCCGCGTGACAGGGAAGCCCTGCATAACCAGCTTCTCCCCCCTCTCTGGCCCGGACACGCTACCGGCGACGAACTGGCGTTTCTGCTCCACCTGACCCGCCGGGCCGGTCTGCTGGTTGAGCGGTACAGCCGCCTCCGGCCCGACCCCGACCCCACGCGGCGCTGGCTGCAGAGCACCCCTGCCCGGCAGGTACGGATGCTTCAGCAGGCCTGGCGCGGCGACCCCACCTGGAACGAGCTGTGGCACACGCCCGGTCTCCATCCCCGGCCTACCGGCTGGGAAAACAGCCCCCTGCTGGCCCGTTCCCGGATTCTGGCACATCTGCAGGCCCTGTCCGCCGGGCAGTGGTACAGCATCGACGACTTCATCGCCGCGGTCAAACAAACCGACCCCGACTTCCAGCGGCCCGCGGGCGATTACAACACCTGGTACATCCAGGATGATGATGGCAGCTACCTGATGGGGTTTGAAAACTGGGACAAAGTGGAGGGCACGCTCATCCGGGCCATGCTGACCCGCTGGCTGGCCTGGCTGGAGGTGGTCAACCTGGGAAGCCGCGCCGCCGGCCAGCCGCCGGCCAGCTTCCAGATTACCCCTGCCGGGGAGGAATTTCTGCACGACCGCCCGCTTCCGCCGCCTCCCCGACCCGTGCCGTCCCGGATGGTGGTGGACAAACAGTTTCGGGTGCTGGTCCCGCCGGAAGCCAGTCTGTACGACCGCTTTCAACTGGGACGTTTTGCCGGGCTGGAAAAGCGCGGCCCAGACCGGGTAGTCTACCGGATTACCCAGGCCAGCGTTAGCCGTGCCCTGCGCAACGGTGTGGCCGCAGAGCAGATGGTCGCCTTCCTCAACCGCGTCACCGACAATCAGACCCCGCTGGCCGTGGTAGAAGCCCTGCACCGCTGGGAAGCCCGCCGCGATTCGGTCAGGCTGGAGAATGTCACTATTCTGCGGGTCAAACACCCCCGCCTGCTGGCCGAACTGCGCGGCGACCCCTCGCTGGCCCCCCTGCTGGGCGAGCCGCTTGGCCCCACCAGCGTGCTGGTCCCGGCGCAGAATGTGCGCCAACTGCGCCGCCTGCTCCGCGAGCTGGGCTATCTGGATGAAAGATGAAGGATGAAGGATGAGGGATGAATCTCCAATCCCCCTAATCCCCATCCCGCCAGGAAGAAGAATTGATGTAGTCCAGCGATTGATGCCGGAAGTAGGTATTGTACAGCTCGGCGTAGTGGCCTCCCTGGGCCAGCAGGGAATCGTGCGTGCCTTCTTCGATGATAGTGCCGTGGTCCATCACAATGATGCGGTCGGCGTGCCGAACCGTGGACAGGCGATGGGCAATGACAATGGCGGTCCGGTCGCGCATAACCAGGTTCAGCCCCTCCTGAATCTGGGCCTCGGTGAAGGGGTCGATGCTGGCGGTGGCTTCATCCAGCACAAAGATAGACGGGTTTTTCAGCAGGACCCGCGCCAGCGCCACCAACTGCCTCTGCCCCAGCGACAGGTTGCTCCCCCGCTCGCCCACATCGGTATTGAGGCCATCCGCCAGCACCGACAGCCAGCGTCCTTCGCTGATGCTCATGGCGGCCCGGTAGACCTCCTCGTCCGAGGCTTCGGGACAGGCGTAGCGGATGTTGTCGCCCACCGTACCGGAAAACAGGAACGGCGTCTGCGTAACCAGGCCAATATGCCGGCGGTACTGCCGCAGGTCAAGCGTACGGATATCCCGCCCGTCGACCAGCAGTTCACCATCCTGAAATTCGTAAAAGCGGGTCAGCAGTTTGATGATACTGCTCTTGCCGGCGCCGGTATGGCCCACCAGGGCCACGGTTTCCCGCGGCTGGATGGTCAGCGAAAAGTCCGGCAGAACGACTTCCTTATCGGTGTAGCTGAAGCGGACGTGCCGGAATTCAATCCGTCCCTCCAGCGGCCCCTCGACCGGCTCGGCGGCCCGCTGGACCACCCTGGGTTCCGCGTCTATCAGGGCAAAAACCCGCTCCGCGGCAGACAGTCCATCCTGAAACTGGCTCCAGAATGAGGCAATGTTTATCAGCGGGAACCAGAAAAAGCCCACCGCCTGCATAAAGAGATACCATTCGCCGGGGGCAATCAGCTCACTGCGCACCGCCAGCCCGCCGGCATAAACCAGCGCGGCCACCCCCACCCCGGACGACGCCCCCAAAACGGGAAAGATGGAATTCAGCACTATACCGCGGCGCAGACCGACCCGGTAGCCCTGCCGGTTATTGCGCAGAAAGGTCTGGTAGATGGCCGCTTCCTGGCGGAAGCTCTTGGCGACCATAATGCCGCTGATGGATTCCTGAATCTGGGCATTGATGGTCGCCGTGACCCGCCGGGCGTCCAGCGTGACCCGCCGGGCAATGCGCCGGAAGCTGAGCGCCAGGGTCACGGCAATCGGGGCAAAGCTCAGCAACAGCAGGCTCAACCAGAGGTTGATATTGACCAGCCAGACCAGCAACAGCCCCACCAGCAGAACCTGTCCCACCAGGTTGGTGGTCAAGGTGACCACGGTTGCAAAGTCCTGGGTATCGGAGGTGATGCGGCTGACAATCCTGCCCGTGGAATGCTCGTCAAAAAAGGACATATCGTGCCGGATGGCGGCGCGGAAAACATCTTCCCGGAGCCGGAGCACCACGTTGCCCACCACCTTTGCCGAGAGGTACTGCCCCAAAAAGTTGAAGGCCCAGCCGGTCGCGCCCAACAGCAGTACCCCCATCGTCATCAGGAAGATGGTCATCGTGGTGGGATTTTGGGCCAGCAGGTCAACCGTTTCCGAGATGATGATAGGGCCGCCGCTCCCCGACACGGCGACCAGCGTTACCCCCAACCCCACCAGCACCATATCGCGGCCATAGGGCCGAAAATAGTGCCATATTCGGCGCAGAAGTTCCCGGTCACTGTAACTGCGGTCGTAGGCCTCGGTATCGAGGCCGTCCATAATAAAACCCATGTCAATTCTCAATTATCAATTTTCAATGATTCAATGAGCTAATGAGCCAATGAATCAATTGATAATTGGCTCATTGAAAATTGAATCATTGAATTTGTTGGCTCATTGAAAAAATCTTCCGATAATCCGGACTGCGGGCCAGCAGTTCTTCGTGTCGGCCCTGGTCAATCAGTTCTCCCTGGTGCAGAACCAGGATGTGGTCTGCCCAGCGAATCTGGCTGAGGCGGTGGGTAATCAGAAAAGTGGTTCTCTGCTGGCTGATGCGGTACATAGCCCGCTGGATTTTATCTTCGGTGGCGCTGTCGATGGCGCTGGTGCTGTCGTCCAGAATCAGGATGCGCGGGTTGGTCAGAAAAGCACGGGCAATGGCTATCCGCTGGCGCTGTCCCCCCGACAGGGTAACGCCCCGCTCCCCCACCTCGGTCTGGTAGCCGTCCTTGAAGCTCATAATGAATTCGTGGGCCTGGGCCTGCCGGGCCGCCTCTTCGATGGCTTCCGGCGTGGCCTCGGCACAGCCAAAGGCAATGTTTTCGGCAATGGTGCCGGAAAAGAGGAAAATGTCCTGCTCGATGGTAGAAATCTGCGAGCGCAGGGATTCCAGGCTCCAGTCGCGCACGTCGATACCGTCTACGCACACCCGCCCGCGGTCGGCATCGAAGATGCGGTTGATGAGGCGGGTCAGGGTGGTTTTGCCGGAGCCGGTCTGCCCGACAATGGCGACGGTTTGCCCGGCCCGTACGGCAAAGCTGATATTCTTCAGAACCGGCGTGCCGTTGTAGCCAAAACTGACATTTTCAAACGACACGTCCCCCCGAATCGGCTGGGAAACACCGTGCTGGTTTTCATCCAGCTCGGTTTCGGTGTTTATCAGGTTCAGGATGCGCGTCGCGCCGGCCAGCCCCAACTGCACCAGGTTGAACGAAAACAGGGAAATGAAGGTCACAAACCGGAACAGGCCGGTCAACCCCATAAAAGTGACCACCTCGCCCAGCGTAATATCGCCGGCCCGCCAGAGCAGTACCGCGTGGAAGAAACCGCCGGCCCAGGCGATGCTGAACATCAGCATTGGCAGATAGCGGGCCTTGATTTTTCCCTCCTGGATAAAGTAATCCCGAAATTTGCGGGCATTCTGGGTGAACTTCTGCCACTCGTACTGCTCCTGCACGTTGGCCTTGACCGTTTCAATCCCGGCAATCGCCTCGTTCAGGCCGGCATTCATCCGTCCAAACTGGTCGCGCATAGCAATGCTGACCGGCTTGAGCTGGCGGTTGTAATCCCACAGAGTAATGGCAAACAGCACCAGGAACACCGACGGAGCCAGGAGAAGCCCGGTCCGCAAACGGGCAATCATCAGCAGAGGGACAATGATAGCCATCAGAGAGTCGATAATCAGTATCAGGCCGGGGCTGAACATCAGGTTGAGCGAGCGGACATCATTGGTGGCACGGGCCATAATATCACCGACCCGCTGGCGACCGTGGAAGGTCTGGCTTTTGCCCAGCAGGCTGATGTAAAGCTCCTCGCGGGCGTCCCGTTCAATTCGCTGGGCCAGGAACTCCCCGGCATAGTTCCGCAGAAGACCGGTGGC
>RFJV01000267.1 GCA_003694775.1 Chloroflexota bacterium
AGCAGTTGAGCCGCGATGAGGTAACGGCAATCTTGCGCGCCTTGCCGGAGAAATCCACTCTATTTATCCGCCCCACTCTTCTGGCGGAAATTATCTCTACCCTGGAACAAGCCCCACATTCGTAATTCCCTCACCCCATCCGGATGACCAGTCCTTCGTCCGGGCCGAGGGTGAGCCGGGACAGGTCTACCGGGCCGGTGCGGTGCATACCGGTAGAAACGGCGATACTTCCGCGCGAGGCCACATGGCTGAAATCGAGGGTGTGCGAGCCGCGGCCAAAATTCAGCACGACCAGGAACCGGTCGGCGTGGGGGGCAGTGCGGGTGTAGGCAAACACATCCGCGGCCGGCGTGTCAACCGGCGCATACGCACCCACGCTCAGCGAAGGCTCGGCCCGGCGCAGGACGGTCAGGGTGCGGAAGAGGCTGAGCATGGAGGTGGGGTCCTGTTCCTGCACAGCCACGTTGCGGCGGGTATAGTCCGCGGCCACCGGAAGCCAGGGCTGTACCCCCTCCGGGGTAAAGCCGGCATTCGGACTGCTGTCCCACTGCATGGGGGTGCGCTCCGGGTCGCGGCCGATAATGTGTGCCTGGTCCGGCTGGTTGAGGGCCGGCGGGTCGTGCATCATTTCCAGGGGGATGGGCACGTCTTCCATCCCGATTTCTTCTCCATAGTAGACAGTCGGCGTGCCGCGGAGGGTCAGCAGGAGCATATTGGCGACCCGCGCCTGTGCCGGCCCTATCCGCGTGGCCACGCGGTGCTTATCGTGGTTGCCCAGCACCCAGTTGGGCCACGCGCCGGGCGGCAGAAGCGCCTCGTACTCGTCCACGGCCCGGCGAACGGTTTGGGCGTCCCAATCCAGGGTGATAAGCTGAAAGTTGAACGGCAGATGGCACTCATTCAGGTTGGGGCCGTAAAACTGCATCAGCTCCTCGTTGGGCAGGTAGGTTTCGCCAATCATTACCCGGTCGTCGTATTCGTCGATGACGGCCCGCATCTGGCGGATGATATCGTGCACTTCCGGCAGGTTGCTGGTGTAAATGTGCTTCAGCTTGTAGGCCGGGTCGATACCGTCCCAGTCCGGGTTGAGCGGCTCGTCGCGGAAGAGGGGGTCTTTCATCATCAGGGTAATGACATCCACCCGAAAGCCATCGACTCCCCGGTCCAGCCAGAAGCGCATCACATTGAACATAGCCTCCCGAACCGCCGGGTTGCGGTAGTTCAGGTCTGGCTGGTGCACGTCGAACAGGTGGAGATAGTACTGGCCGGTGGTTTCATCAAAGGCCCAGGCCGAGCCGCCAAAGTAGCTCATCCAGTTGTTGGGCGGGCCGCCGCCGGGGGCGGGGTCGCGCCAGATGTACCAGTCTCGTTTGGGGTTGTTTCGGCTGGCGCGGCTCTGGATGAACCAGGGATGCTCATCGGAGGTGTGGTTGGGGACCAGGTCCAGGATGACTTTCAGACCGCGGCGGTGGGCCTCGGCCAGAAGGCGGTCAAAATCGGCCAATGTGCCGAACAGGGGATGAATACCGGTGTAGTCGGCCACGTCGTAGCCAAAATCGTGCATCGGGGAGGGGTAGATGGGCGACAGCCAGATGGCGTTGATGTTCAGGCTTTGCAGGTAGTCCAGCCGGCGAACAATGCCCGGCAGGTCGCCGACGCCATCGCCGTTGCTGTCTTGAAAGGAGCGGGGATAAATCTGGTACACAATGCCTTTCTGCCACCAGCGGTAGGTCATAGAAGTTCCTCCGGTTATGGGAAATTGACTGTACGTTCGCGCTGGAGAAAATCGAGCATAAAGCCGGTCAGCACGCCGACCACTGTGCCGACCAGCGACGCGCCGAGCAGGCCGGTCAGGCCAACCGTCCAGCCGACGGTGCTGGCAAAAATCCACCAGCCGGCACGGCGGGTCAGCCGGCGCATCACCAGCCATTGGGCCAGGCCGATGGTCAGTCCGAGGATGAGGCCGGAAAGCACCGTGCTCAGGCCAGAGGCATTGGGGGGAACCAGCCAGCCGGGAACAATGATAGCCCAGCCGGCCAGCCAACCGATGGTGCTGGCCGGAATCCACCAGATGGCGGAGCGGCCCAACTGCCGCAGGGGAAGCCACTGGGCCACCCCCACCGCCAGGCCGATGGCGAGGTCGCCCATGATAGCCCAGCCCACCAGCCAGGCCAGAGTGGTTGCCAGCACCCACTGCATCCAGAGATTCCAGTCGATAGACGGTCGGGGTTCGGGGCTGGATTCAATCATACGGCGTAAAATCTTACCCCTTCACCGAGCCGGCCAGCAGACCGCGCACAAAGTATCTCTGCAAGGAGAAGAAGACAATCAGCGGCAGGAGCATCGAGATGAACGCGCCGGCGGTGAGCAGATGCCAGTCTGACCCGCGGGAACCGACAATTTCCGCCAGCCGCATGGTCAGCACCTGCACATCCGGCTTGGCCCCGATGAACACCAACGCCACCAGATAGTCGTTCCAAACCCAGAGGAACTGGAAAATGGCAAAGGAGGCCAGGGCCGGCACCGAAAGAGGCAGGATAAGCCGGGTGAAGATGGTAAAGTGGGACGCGCCGTCGATGAAGGCCGATTCCAGCAGGTCCCTGGGCAGGCCGCTGATGTAGTTGTACAGCAGGTAGGTTGCCAGAGGCAGACCAAAACCGGTATGGGCCAGCCAGACCGCCAGGAAGGTTCCGTTCAGGTTCAGGGTCACGTAGTCGCGCAGGATGGGGACCAGGGCAATCTGCAGAGGCACCACCAGCAGGGCGATAACCATGGTGAAGAAAGTCTTTCGCCCCGGAAACCGCATCCAGGCAAAACCGTAGGCGGCAAAGGCGGCAATCAGAATGGGGATGACCGTGGCCGGGATGGTAACGGCCATACTGTTGAGAAATGCCCCGGAAAAGTCATCCCCCTGGACAATCTTTTTACTGCCGTCTGCCTCGACAATTTCATACTGTTTGCCGGTCAGCACGTTCTGGTAGTTTTCCAGGGTGAAGTCAGTACGCATGGTCCAGCGCTGTTCCTGAACCTCAATGCGGCCCAGCCGCTTGTTGCCAATCCAGGTGACCCGCTTGCCGTCCGGTGTTTCAATGCCTTTCCGAAACTCCTCAAACGTCCCCGTCGCACCCTCGATGGTCATCACGCCGTTGGGGTCTATCCCTTCAGGGCGGGGAAACTCCTCCACCTTGACCCATTCTTTATGGGGGAAGATAGTCCACCAGCCGGTAGTGGAAATATCAAACCGGGTGCGGAAAGAGGAGATGAGCACCCCCAAAGTCGGGATGGTCCAGATAGCTACGATGATGAACAGAAATCCGTTGACCAGAATGGCGCTGATTAATTTCCCTCGTTTTCCGCTGGACATTAGAAGACCTCCCGTTCCCGGAACTGCTTCAGGTTGTAAATCATCACCGGTATCACTGCCAGCAACAATACAACGGCAATAGCCGAACCAAAGCCAAAATTCCGGTTAGTAAAGTACTGTCGGTAAAACTGGGTGGCAATCACGTGGGTGCCAAACTGTCCGCCGGTCATCACCCAGACCACGTCGAATATCTTCAGGGTGAAGATAATCACGGTTGTGGTAACGGTGATAATCGTGCCCATAATGTAGGGGATGATGAGGCGGAAGAACACCTGGATTTCATTGGCCCCGTCTACGCGGGCGGCCTCGATGATTTCGCCGGGGATGCCCTTGATGGCCGCGGAAAAGAGCACCATAGCAAAGCCGGTTTGCATCCAGATGAGGATGACAATCAGGAACAGGTTGTTCCACGGCTGGAGGAGGGCCGTCCAGGCCTGCGGTTGGCCGCCCAAAGCCACCCAGATGGCGTTGAGCAGGCCGATTTGCGGGTCGTTGACGCCCTTGACCTCGTAGACAAAGTTCCAGATAACGCCGGCCCCGACCATCGAGATTGCCATCGGCATAAAAATCAGCGATTTAGCCAGGGTTTCAAAGCGACTGCGGTCGGCCAGGATAGCAATCAGCAGGCCCAGCACCACAGTCAGAGTGGCTCCAAAGAGAATCCACAACAGGTTGTTCCGGAAAGCGATGAACATCTGCCGCTCGGTAAAGACGGCCACATAGTTTTGCAGACCCACAAACTGGGTGCTGTCGGCGTTGTGCAGGCTAATCCAGAGCGTGCGTACCGTGGGCAGGGCCAGGTACCAGGTCAGGATGGCTATGGCCGGCCCCACAAAGACAAACGGCTGGAGCATGTCGCGCCACATCGGCGACATTCTTTCCACCAACCAGTTTGTGACGACATACAGCAAGGCCACGCCGCCCACACCCCAGACAATCGCCACCAGGACAATCACCAACTTGGGCGCGTCGCTGTCACGCAGAAAGATAAACCCCTGCCACAGAACAATAAAGGTAACGATAGGCACAAAAAGCGACACCAGAAAGCGGCCTA
The DNA here is from genome assembly GCA_003694775.1 of Chloroflexota bacterium. Classification (GTDB taxonomy): domain Bacteria; phylum Chloroflexota; class Anaerolineae; order 4572-78; family J111; genus J111. The sequence goes on from RFJV01000267.1 coordinate 4,419, forward strand.
TCGTACCGGAAAACCACTCCAAGATGCCCGTTCTTGGCGCGGATGCGGTATCGGTTGTTTCGGCCATAGGAACCTCCTTTGGGACAGTTAGGAAGTTAGGGAGCTGGAGAGTTTGTGAGTTTGTGAGTTTG
>RFJV01000268.1 GCA_003694775.1 Chloroflexota bacterium
AAGCGCATCCGGGTTTTGCGGAACATGTTCCATACCCTCATCTGGGTATCCACCCGGCAGTTTTCGCAAACCTTACAGCAGTTCGGGGTGACCCTGCCGCAGTTTATCACCCTGGCCGCGCTGACGGCTCAGGGAACCGCACGCAACATGAGCGAGCTGACGGCAACCACGTTTCAGGACCCGCCAACCGTCACCGGCATCATGAACCGGCTGGTCAAAATGGGGCTGGTTCAGCGCACCCGCAACGAAACCGACCGCCGGCAGGTGCTGGTCAAAACCACCGAGGCTGGCCACGACTTAATCCGGCAGATTCAGGAGTACACCCTTCAGCAGGAAGTGACCTGCTACGACCACCTGTCCGATGAGCAGTTGGGCACGTTTGAGGAATTAATGCGCTATCTGCTCAAAATCCACATTGGCCGATACAAACGCCTGGAAGGCCCGGCCCTGGAGGCAGAAATAGACCGCCTGCTCCAGTATATATCGGACCCGATAAATTATGCCAGTATTCACCAAAAAAATAAAATCTCACAACCTTTCAATCTGGAGGTAACTCAAGAATGAAAAAATCACCCTTGCTTTACCTGGCTCTTCTGCTTGGACTGCTGATTTTCCTGACTGCCTGCGGCGCTGGCGGCGACAACAGCACCCAGGCCCAGGCCGCCCCCACCGAAGAGCCGACCATCGAGGCCGGTACGCCGGTTGAAGTGGCCGCAGTGGAAACCGGCGATATCGCCTTGATTTATTCCTACGCCGGCGACCTGCAGGCCAAAGATGAGGTCAAGCTCATCCCCGGTGCTTCCGGTCGAGTGGAAGAAGTGCTGGTGGAAGTTGGTGATGCCGTAAAAGCCGGCGACCCCATCGCCACCATTGAACGGGACCGCTACATTGAACAGGTCCGGCAGGCCCAGGCCGCGCTGACCAGCGCCCGCCTCAAACTGGCAAAGATGAAGCTCGGTTCCCGGCCCGAAGAGATTGCCGCCGCGGAAGCCGCGGTTCAATTGGCCCGCGCCGCGCTCAACGATGTGGCGCAGGTCAATGATGACGAGCGCACCGCGGCCGCGGCCGCCCTGGCCCAGGCCGAGGCTAACCTGCGCCGCGCCCAGGCCGAATACGACAAGATTGCCTGGGCCGGCAATGTCGGCGAGATGCCGCAGGCTCTGGCCCTGGAGCAGGCCACCGCGGCCTACGAAAGCGCCCTGGCCGCCTACAACCTGCAAACCAACCCCAGCGACTCCCAGCTTGCCCCGCTGATGGCCCAGCTTACCCAGGCCGAACTGGCCCTGGCCCTGACCAAACAGCCTTTCCGCGAAATCGACTTTGAAATGGCCCGCGTGGGCATTGAACAGGCCGAGGCCGCCCTGCGAATGGCCGAACTCCAACTGGAAGAAACCACCATCAAAGCCCCCTTCGACGGGGTGATTGCCGAACTGTACATCACCGAGGGCGCTATGGCCGGCCCACAGACGCCGGTAGCGATGGTCGTGTCCGACGCGGTGGAAGTGTCTATCCAGGTGGAGGAAAGCCGCATCGCCGATGTGTACAAGGGCCAGAGCGCCTCGCTCCAGGTGACCGCCTATCCGGGCCGCGATTTTCCGGCCACCGTTACCAGTGTAGCCCCCGTGGCCGATAAGGATACCCGGACCTTTACCGTCAAGGTAACTCCTGTGGACGAAGAGCACCTTCTGCGGAGCGGGATGTACGCTAACGCCCAACTGCTGGTCGATGAAAAGAAGGATACTCTGCTGGTGCCGCGGGCCGCGCTGGTGACCGCGCCCACCGGTGACACCGCGGTCTACGTGGTCAACGGTGATAGGGTAGAGCTTCGACCGGTGACCGTAGGCCTTAACAACAACGACCATGTGGAAATCCTGTCCGGCCTCAAAGCCGGCGAGGAAGTGGTGGTAGCCGGCCAGCCCAACCTGTCCGACGGGGCCAAGGTAGAAGTGGTTAACCGGCTGTGATTCAATGATTCAATTCTCAATGAGCCAATAAGCCAATGGTTTCAATGAGCCAAAGAGCCAATTGAGAACTGGCTCATTGAAAATTGAAAATTGATAAAAGGACGGATGCTATGGGATTAACCAGACTTGCTCTGCGCCGACCCCTGACCATGCTGATGATAATTCTCGGCCTGGTGATTATGGGGTATCGCGCTTACACCTTTTTGCAGTTGGACCGGTTTCCGCGGGTCGACTTTCCTTTTGTCACCGTGGTGACCGTCTTCCCCGGTGCGTCACCGGAAGACGTGGAAGACCTGATTATCAAGCCCATTGAGGACGCGGTCTCCACCATTTCCGGCATCGACACCATCAACTCCCGTGCCACCGAAGGGGTGGGCACGGTGACGATTGCCTTCGTGGAAGGCACCGACGGCAACGCCGCGGCCATCGAGGTGGAGCGGCAGGTCGCCAGTGTCAAGGGCCAGCTTCCCGATGAAGCCCAGGACCCCACCATCATCAAGGCCGACCTGAACGCCATCCCTATTCTGGTGCTGGCCCTGAGCGGTCCGCAAAGCCAGGACGCCCTTTTCGACCTGGCCGACAACACCCTCAAACCCCGCTTCCAGACCATTCCCGGTGTGGCTTCGGTAAGCATTGCCGGGGGCCGGGAACGGGAGGTGCAGGTCAACATAGACCCGGACAAGATGGCCGCCTACGGGCTGTCGCTGAATGCAGTTCAGCAGGCCCTGGCCGCCAACAACCTGAGCTTCCCCGCCGGCTCCATTGAGGAAGACCGGCAGAAAATCTCGGTCCGGTCGGTGGGTAAGTTCACCAGCCTGGAGCAAATCCGCAACATCGTGGTCAACACCGGCCCGCCCGGCGGCGGTAATGGCGGTGGACAGCCCAAGCCTGCCGGACAGGATACCGGGGGCTACATCTACCTGCGCGATATCGCCGAGGTCACCTACGGCTTCAAAGACCGGGATAACCTTCTGCGCTACAACGGGCAGGAAGCCATCAGCATCAGCCTCATCAAGTCCAGCGAATCCAACACCGTAGAGGTGGTGGACAACGCCAACAAGGTCATCGAAGAAGTAAACCAGGAACTGCCCACCGGGGCCAAGCTGACCGTGGTGCTGGACAACTCCAGCTTCATCCGGGAGTCGGTGGCCGCGGTGCTGGAAGACCTGGTGCTGGCGGTGCTCATCTGCGGCCTGGTGATGCTGGTCTTCCTGCATACCATCCGCAGTACCTTCATCGTTCTGCTGGCGATTCCCACCTCCATCATCGGCACTTTCCTGGTGATGTGGATGCTGGGCTTCAGCCTGAACCAGCTTACCCTGTTGGCCCTGACGCTGGTCATCGGTATTCTGGTGGACGACTCGATTGTGGTGATTGAAAACATCGAGCGCCACCTGAAAATGAAAAAACCGGCCATGCAGGCCGCCCTGGATGGCCGGTCGGAGATTGGCTTTGCCGCCATTACCATCACCCTGGTAGACGTGGTGGTGTACCTGCCGGTAGCCTTCACCTCCGGTATTGTCGGCCAGTTCTTCTACTCCTACGGGGTCACCATTGCTGTGGCCGCCCTGTTCTCCCTGTTTATCGCCTTTACTCTCACCCCTATGCTGGCCGCGGCCTGGATGAAAGACGAAACCAAGCCGGAAATCGAGCCGACCGGCCTGCGTAAATTCTTCGGCATTCTCTTCCGTCCGGTGGGCTGGATTTGGGAGCGCATGATACGGGTCTGGGAAGCCGGTTTCCAGGGACTGGCCTACGTATACATGCTCACCCTGCGCTTTTTCCTGCACAATGTTTTCACCCAGAGTTTGGCGATTGTCCTGGCGGTGATTTCGCTGATTGGCGGCCTCTACCTGGTAGCGGGCGGCTTTGTGGGTACAGAATTCTTCCCCCAGGAGGACGATGGGCAGATACGCATCAACATCGAAATGCCCGCCGGCACCAACCTGGAAGCCACCGACCGCGTCGCCCGGCAGGTGGAGCAGTTAATCCTGGACCACGTGCCCGAAGCCACCGGCATCCTGACCCGCGTCGGTGGGTCCAGCGGCGGCTTCGATGGCGGCACCCGCGCCTCCAACCTGGCCTCCATCAGCCTGACCCTGGTTGACAAGCAAGACCGGGAGCGCAGTACGGTTGACGTGGTGAATGACCTGCGCCCGCTGTTCAACAAACTACCGGAAGCGCTGGTGACGGTCACCCTGACCTCGATGGGCGGCGGCGGCAGCAGTCCTATTGAAGTGCAAATCTTCGGCCCGGACCCCAACAAGCTGATTGACCTGGCAACCCAGGCTGAAGCTATCATCCGCACCGTTCCCGGCGCGGTAGATATCAAGAACACCGACGCCGCCCGCTCGCCGGAGCAGGAGCTGGTGGTCGACCGCGACCGGGCGCTGGACCTGGGCCTGTCGCCGGCCATCGTCGGCACTACCCTCCGCACAGCGCTCAGCGGCAGTCAGGTGGGCAAGTTTGACCCGCCGGAGGGCGGCAACGAAATCGACATCACCCTGCGGCTTAACGAAGCCTCGCGGAAAGACATAAACCGCCTGCTGAAACTGCCGCTGACCTACGTCCGCGGCCAGCCTATCCCCCTGGAGCGGGTGGTCGACCGGTCGCGCACCCAGGCTCCGTCGCGCATTACCCGCTCCGACCGCCAGCGTGTGCTGACCATCGGTGTTAGCAACAGCGGGCGGCCCGCCGGCGACGTGACCGATGACATCGAGGCCGCACTCAACGAACAAATGGAGTTCCCCGTGGGCTACGGCTTCCGCTTTGTGGGGACCTCTGAAGCTCAGCGTGAATCGTTCAGCCAGCTTGGACAGTCCATCCTCCTGGCGGTCATCCTGGTTTATATGCTGTTGGTGGCCCTGTACCAGAGCTGGCTCCACCCGCTGGCAATCATGTTCTCCCTGCCGGTAACGCTGGTGGGGGCATTTGGCGGCCTCTGGCTGACCGGCAATACTCTGAACCTGATTTCCCTGCTGGGTATCGTCCTGCTGACCGGCGTGGTCACCAAGAACGCCATCCTGATTGTAGACTTTACCAACCAGCTCCGCGAGCGGGGGTACACGCGCAAGGAAGCCCTGGTCCGGGCGGGCCAGCTCCGCCTGCGGGCCGTACTGATGACCACCCTGACTCTGGTGCTTGCTCTTCTGCCCTTGCTGTTTGGGCAGGGTGCCGGCGCGGAAAACCGCGCCCCGCTGGCCGCGGTGGTTATCGGGGGGTCGATTTCATCTACGGTGCTGACACTGATATTGGTGCCGGTGGTGTACAACTTCCTCGACTGGAGCGGCGGCGTGGGAACGCGCTTCTTCCAGGTGCTGTTCGGCGGACGCCCCAAAGAGGAGCAAGCCGAAGCCGGCGAGAAAAAACCGGAGCGCGGCCCCTCTGCCCCACCCCGGCCCGCACCCCAGCCCGGCTCGCCCATCTCCCTGAATCCCGGCAGTGCCCGGCCCGACCCGGACGCCGCGTAGGAGTGTACTGCAATGACCATAAGAAAATCTGCTTACCTGCTGTTTAGCCTTCTGCTGGCCGGGCTGGCCCTCTTTCTAACCGGCTGTAACGCCCTGGGGCCAGTCAGCGGCAGTGAAATCGAATACAACCGGGAACCCATCAACCGGGACGAATGGCCCACCCCCATCCCATCGCCGGAACCGGCCACCCCCACCCCCTTCCCGCGGGCCACACTCCCCCCCACCAGCACCCCCGCTCCCACGGCGACCCCCACGGCAGTCGCTTCGACCGCCGCGGATGAAGACGTGGCCGCGGTCGGCGGGCTGGATGCTGTGCTGGGCCAGCTAAGCACCACCGTGCTGAATGAGCTGTCGCCCGCGGCGGTTGGGTTTACCCTGCGCGATGGGGTCAAACTTCACCAGAAGCCCAGCGCCTCCTCCGAGGTGACCGGCACGGTGGAATCCGCGGAAATGCTGGCCGTCCTGGGCAAAAACAGCAATGCCAGCTGGCTGTACATCATCACCATCACCGCGGCCCAGGGCTGGGTTCCTCGCGACGTGGTCCGGCTGACCGGCAACCTGGCCGACGCGCCGGTAGTGCCGGATGACCCGGTAGCCGCGTTCCTGGAAAAGCTGGCCCAGGGCGAAGCGCCGGCTGAAGGCCAGCCGGCGGCAGAAACCGCGGCCTCTACCGGCAGTGCGGCCCCTGCACCCGCGGTGGTGCAGGTCGCGGCAGAAATGCCGGCTCCGGCGTTTGCCGCGGTCGCTTCCGGGCGGGTCGCCCAAAAAATAGACCTGCGCCGCGGGCCGGGCGAACAGTTCGGCGCGGTGGCCGAGGTGACGGTGGACGAGCCGGTCACAGTGCTTGCCAGAAGCGAGTCCGGGGACTGGGTGGTGGTCGAGGCCCCCAACGGACGGGTCGGCTGGGCTCCGGTTTCGGCCCTGTCCCTTGACGGGTCACCCGCCGCGGCTCCCGCCGTGCTGACCGGCTGGGTGCAGAGCAACGAGCTGACCGTGCGGGAGGGGCCGGGTATCTACTACTCGCCGGTGGGCAAGCTGGGCATCAACGAACTGGTGGCGGTCAAGGCCATCAGCAGTGACCGGAGCTGGGTGCAGGTGGAAACCCGCGGCGGTGGCCGGGGCTGGCTGTCCACCCGCTTCCTGGATGTGTCCGGCAGTCTGGCCGACGTGCCGGTCAGCGACGCGGTCATCCAGACCGCGGCGGCCCCAGCCGAGGCCGAAATCGCGGTCGCTCCGGTGGGCCGGCCCATCTCTCAAAGTGTGATGGTCATCCAGCGGGAAAGCGGCGGCGACATCCTGGTAATCAGGCCGGATGGCTCCGGCCTGCGCAAGCTGACCACCGGCATCGACCCGGCCCTGTCGCCAGATGGTCAGACCGTGGCCTTTACCCGCTGGCAGGGGGACGTCGGCTCGCTGTGGCTGATTGGCATCGATGGGAGCAACGAGCGCAAAGTGCTCGACTTTACCCGGAAGGCCAAAGGCGCGGAATGGTCGCCGGACGGAACCAAAATCGCGGTCAACTTCCAGCAGGGAGGCCGGCTGGAAGACAAACAGGAATGTGAGGACATCGACAAGGTTGGGCGTCCGCCCTGGAATGCACGGGATTTCAAGGTTAAAACCCGCTTTACCAGCGACGGCGATGTGGAAGTAAAGCTGTGCTACGTTCTGCCGCCGGACGCCCACTGGAACGTACGGGTGGTCAACCTGGCCGATGGCTCCTACGCCGATTACGACGGGGGGACGTATGCCTTCCGTCCGGCCTGGGACCCGGCCCGGCCCTGGCGGCTGGTGACCGACGGCGGGCGGGGCCTGGTTGCCACAGACCTGAACAACCCGGCCCAACCGGTCCGCCTGACCGACGTGGTGGGCGACAGTTCGCCGGTCTTTTCGCCGGATGGGCGCTACCTGCTGGTATCTGCCGGAGGCACAGCCAGCGACCAGGGGTACGACATCTACCGGCTCAATGCCGATGGAAGCGGCCGGGTGCGGCTGACCAAAACTCCGCTGTGGGTGGGGGTCCAGCCCGATGCGGACAAAACCTGGAACAACGTGGCCCCGGCCTGGTCGCCGGACGGGTCGCAGATAGCCTTCCTCACCGACCGGAGCGGTCGCTGGGAAATCTGGGTGATGAATCCGGACGGCTCCAACCCGCACCCCCTCTTCAGCAACGACATCAACGACCAGCTCAACCTCTCGTACCACTTTGTGGACGAGCGGGTCATTAGCTGGCGGTAAACATAAATATAAGGGAAGGACGAGATAAATCTCGTCCTTCCCTTTGAATTTTCCTATGCGAGTGATAGCCGGTACGGCCAAAGGAAAAAAGCTGAAAGGTGTGCCCGGCGATACCACCCGGCCCATCACCGACCGGACCAAGGAGGCGCTGTTCAACATTCTGGGGGACTGGATTGTTGACGCCCGCGTGCTGGACCTGTTCGGTGGGACAGGCGCGGTGGGCATCGAGGCGCTGAGCCGGGGCGCGGCCCACGTAACCTTTGTAGACCGGAGCGTGGCCGCGGTGCGCACCATTGCCGAGAATCTGCGCTGGACAGGTCTGAAATCGCGGGCCGACATTCGCCGGGCGGATGCGTTCAAGGTGCTGGCCCAGCCGCCGGAAACCGCGCCCTACGACCTGGTGTACATCGCTCCACCGCAGTACAAGCAAATGTGGGCCAAGGCTCTGCAAATGCTGGACGAACGGCTGGATGAATGGCTGTCGCCGGACGGGCTGGTGGTGGTTCAGATTCACCCGGTGGAATACCAGGAGCTCTCTCTCCAGCACCTGCGCCTGTACGACCAGCGCCGCTACGGCAGTACCCTGCTGTGTTTTTATGAGCAAGGTAGCAAGGTAGCAAGGTAGCAAAGTAGCAAGGTAGCAA
>RFJV01000269.1 GCA_003694775.1 Chloroflexota bacterium
ACCGGCAAGGTAAACGGGCTGGACATCGGCGGGATAAGCAAACCATCCCTGCCCCAGCCGAGCGGCGACCGGGGCAAACCGTCGCGGCGGAAGTAGGCCGGTCGCTGTGGACGGGCCGGGTAGGCGAAGGCATTGCCTTCGCCTACCCGTAGATAGACCCTATATGAGTTTTTGGATAGGCTCTTGCTCTGCCAACGTTGATGCCAGCGCCAGAAAGATGCCTGCCGTCCAGGTGAAGCCGCGTTCCCGCAGACCCTCGCCGGTATGGGCATTGTAGTTCTCGGCGATGCCGTTTTGGGCCACGGTATCGCAGAACAGGCGGTACAGGTTGCGGGCCAGCCGCGCCTGGCCGCCGGCCCGCAACCCCTCACCGATGAGCATCACCGGCGCGGCCCAAACAGGACCCCGCCAGTAGCCATCTGGCCGGAAATGCGGGCTGTCCAGACTCTCGGTTGCCAGGCCGTGATGGGTCAGGAAACGTCCCGGTTTCTGCAGGTCGACCACCATCCGGCGGTAAATTTCCCGCGGCAGGCGAGTCCCCAGCACCAGCGGCAGGTACAACTGCAAACTGCCGGTCTGGATGGGGCGATGCGTGCCGGATTGCCGGGCGATGAAGCGGCGCCCGTCCCAAAAATGGGCCAGCATCCCCTCCAGAAGCGTGTCGCTCCGGGCGTGCCACTGCCGGGCCGCGTCCATCTGACCCAGCCGGCCGGCTATCTCGGCCAGAACGTCCATCTGGATGACCAGATAGGCGCACAGGTCGGGGGCTTCGATGGGCGGGCGGGTCAAAAAAAGGGTGCTGTTGTCCCAGCCGGAGTCGTTGCCGTGGTTGTATTGGGGAATACCGTCCTGGTCATCGTCCCGGTGGCGAAACCACCATTCGGTCCAGCGGGCCAGGGGAGGGTACAGTTCGGCCAGATGGTCGGGAGTAATGGCCGGGGTGCGGGCCATCATCTGGCGCAAGGCCCAGCCCTGCACCGGCGGCTTGTTGAAGCTCCACAGGTCGAGCCGGTCGTTCATCAGGTCGGGAAGCTGGCCGTGAGCGTCCTGGTGGTCGAACATCACCATCAACTGGTCCCAGGCCAGGGCATGGTGGCCGGCAGACAGGGCAACGGCGTTGAAGCAGTTGTCCCAGCTCCAGATGGCGCTCATCCGGCCTTTGGACATCAGCACGGCCGGGCGGGTCAGGTGTCCCAGGGGGGCAACCACACACGACCAGAGGATGCAGGCCGCTTCTTCTGCCGCGGCGGTGTATTCCGGGGGAACCGCCGGAATACCGGCCCGCCAGCGTTCAAATTCCATTTCGACCTGCCGCCGGGCGGCGTCGAAGGTGGGGTGAATGTGGCCGGGCCGCCAGACCGTGATGAACTCTTCCAGCACCGCTTCGGCAGTGCCGTCCGGGCCGGGTAGCAGGTCCAGAATGACCGGCCCCTCAACGCCCAGGCCGTTCCATTCGGCGTGAACGGCCACCTGCCCGCGCAGGGGGGTCAGCATAAAGCTGACCGCATCCGCGCCGGCCCGGCAGATGTGCCAGCGGTCGCCGCCGCGGGGAACGGCGTAATCGTAAGGGCCGGTCGCCATCTGGAGCCGCAGACCGCCGCCGGTACAGCGGAGACGGACCGTACCGGGGTCCGGCAGGCACAGTTCGGCGCGGGAACCGGCGGCCTGCAAGCTGAGCAGGGTAGGGGTTGCCTCAGGGGTAAAAGGCACAGACCGCCCCTCGCCGTCCAGCAGGTCCAGCCGGAAGACCGGTTGAAGCGGGTCGGGATTCAGGTCGCCGGGGCCGTGAACGTGGCGCAGATACAGCCCGGCCTGCCGGGAGCCGGTCGCCGGGAGGGTGGAAAAGGCCAGGTACGAGCCGTAACGGCTGAACGGAACTGCACTGAGGTCTAACCGCATCATCCCCAATCTCCAATCTCCAATCTCTAATCCCCAATCCCTAATCTCCCTCCCAAAATCCCACCGGACGCAGACAAAGCGCATAGCGGTATTCCGCCGCGGTCAGCAGGTAGGGCGGCAGAACGCCGGGGCCACAGCTTTCGTTGCCCAGGCCGCACTGGGCGTGGTCCAGGCGGAGGATGGCCTCCGCCCGCGGCCGGAGGTCGTGCAGGTGGCGGGCCTGGGCCAGGTCGTGGTCGGTATAGCGGCTGACGCTCACATTGAGCAGAGGGTCGCCCTCCACCCGCAGGCCGCGTCCGGCGTCGTCGGTTAGCTCGGCCCAGCGGACATCGGTTTTGCTGCCGTTTTCCTGGGGTTTGATGTAGGGCGTAAACTGCTCCTCCACCGTGCCCCGGTACAGGCCCACCATTGCTCCCTCCTTGCGGTCGGGATAGGTTTCGTGGGGGCCGCGGCCGTACCAGGTAAAATGGCGGTACTGTTCGGGCAGGGCCATTACCAGCCCGACCCGCGGCAGAGGCGGCAGGCCATCCGCCGGAACGACCTGCACCTCCAGGCGCACCGCACCGTCGGGGGAGAGGTGGTAGCGGGTGGTGCAGTCGAAGCGGGCAGAATAGGCGGCCGTGAACGCGGCCTGAAATGCCTGCGGCGACAGTCCGTAGAACTGCTCCAGCCGCTTTTTGATGGTCTCCATTGTTTTTTCTGCGGACGCGTCCAGCAGACGGCGGTAGGCGGCCTCGAACAGGGGCTGAACGCGGCCGGCCTGTTCGCAGGCGGATACCAGCGCCCGGACGGACTGCACCCGCGGCCCGGCGGTGTCCGGCAGGCTGACCCCCATCTCCGCGGCCAGTTGGGCCAGTTCGGCGCGGTTCCAAAACTGGTACAGAATGTCGGTGAGCTGGGCCAGAAACTCCTGCCAGCGGGCCGAGCGCGGCGGTTCGTTGGGCCGCGGCGGGGCCACCACCGACCGGACCGTCACCGCCACCCCGCCATCCGGCAGGGGGTGCGCCTCCGTTTCCGCGGCGGTTTCGGCCAGGCAGTGCAGGCCGGCATCGTACCACTGCAAGGCCAGCTTGTGCACCCCCCACATCCCCATATCGTTGTCGGTGGGGGCGCGCCAGAAGTTGTGCCGGGGACCGCAGGTCAGCAAAGCCTGCCCGCCGACCTGCCAGCCGGCCAGCCGGCCACTGCGGCGGTCGAACTGCCAGGATGTGCTTCTACCGGCTACCCGAATCTCTGTCTCGCCAGTGTGCAGGTGGAGCGGCGGCAGGTCTGCGGGTTTCCGGGCGGAGACTCGCGCCGGTGAACCCGGAAGTCGGAACTGCGCCCAGGCCAGTTCGTGGCCGGCCCCGGCCCAGGGAACATCATCCGGCAGGCTCAGGTGCAGGCTGAGAAACAGCTCCCCACCCGACGGGAGCCGGGGCCAGGGAAAGGGCACGGCCAGCCCGGCACTCTGGCCCGGCGGCAGGTCAGGCCCCGGCAGGTCGCCCTGGGCAATCACTGCACCGCTGGCTTCCACCCGCCAGGACAGGCGGAACCGGCTCAGATTGGTAAAGGCAAACCGGTTGACCAGTCGCAGACGGCCCGTGGCCAGGTCTACCGGCTCTACCTGGAGCGGTTCATACATCTTTTTGACCTCCCACAGCGCCGGATGGGGCCGGCGGTCGGGCCAGGTGAGGCCGTTGAGGCAGAAGTGCCCGTCGTTGGGGTAGTCGCCAAAATCACCGCCGTAGGCAAAGAATTCCTGCCCATCCGGCAGGCGGCGGCGCAGGCCCTGGTCAACCCAATCCCAGATAAAACCGCCCTGCAGGCGGGGGTAGCGGTGGATGGCTTCCCAATACTCCTTTAGATTACCGACCGCGTTGCCCATAGCGTGGGCGTATTCGCACATGATGATGGGCCGGGGGTCCGGCTGTTGGGCCATCTGGATGATGGTGTCCACCGCCGGGTACATCGGGGCCAGAATGTCCACCATGGGGTCGTTTCCGGCGGGGTGGTAGTGGATGGGCCGGCTGGGGTCGCGGGCGCGCACCCATTCCGCCGCGGCCCGGTGGTTGGCCCCAAAACCGGATTCGTTGCCCAGCGACCAGATGATGACGCAGGGATGGTTTTTGTCCCGCTCCACCATCCGGCTGACACGGGCCATAAAGGCCGTCTGCCAGTCCGGGTCGTGGGCCAGGCGGTCCAGCGCGCCGTCGCATTCAATGTTGGCTTCGTCCAGCACGTAGAGGCCATATTCATCGCACAGCTCGTACCAGCGGGGGTGGTTGGGATAGTGCGACGTGCGCACAGCGTTGATGTTGAACTGCTTCATCAGCCGGATGTCGGCCAGCATGGTGGCCTCGTCAACGGTGTGGCCGGTGTCCGGGTGGTGTTCGTGCCGGTTGACGCCGCGGATGAGGATGGGTTTGCCGTTGAGGCATAACTGGCCGTTGATGATTTCGACCTGCCGGAAGCCGACGCGACAGCTTTCCACCTCCAGCAAGCGCCCGTCCGGGCCGACCAGCCGCAGGAGCAGGGTGTAGAGGTAGGGCTGTTCGTCGGACCAGGGATGGGGCGCGGCGACCGGCTGGACGAAGTGCAGGCTGGTTTCTCCGCCTAGCGGAACAGCGGTCTCCGCCGCGGGCGGGTCGAACCAGAGCGGCTTCCCCGCGGCGTCGAAGAGATGCAGCTCCAGCCGGCAGTCTGCCGCGGGGTGGCCGGTGTAGCGGCGCAGGCTGACCTGCGCTGTCAGGACGGCATCCCGGTAGGCGGGGTCGAAGCGGGTCTGGATGTGGAAATCCCGGATGTGGATGTCCGGCGCGGCCCACAGGTACACATCGCGGAAGATGCCGCTGAGCCGCCACATATCCTGGTTTTCCAGATATGTCCCGTCGGACCAGCGGTAGACGCGCACGGCCAGCGTATTGGAGCCGGGGTGCAGATAGGGAGTAATGTTGAACTCCGCGGGCAGGCGGCTGTCCTGGCTGTAGCCAACCAGCCGCCCGTTGACCCACACATGGAACGCCGAATCCACGCCTTCAAAGGTCAGAAAGACCTGCCGCCCGGCCCAGCTTTCCGGGATGGTGAACCGGCGGCGGTAGCAACCGGTCGGATTGTCGTCGGGGGGGACGCCGGGCAGGTAGTCCAGCGGAAACGGAAGCTGGAGGTCGGTGTAGTAGGGGATGTCGTAGCCCTGCAGTTGCCAGTTGCCGGGCACGGTGACGGTATCCCAGCCGGAGTCGTCATAATCGGGCCGGGGGAAGTCGGGCGGCGCGGCGTCGGGGTTTGGGGCCAGATGGAAGCGCCACTTGCCGTTGAGCAGTTGGCAGAAGGGCGAAGCCATCCGGTTGCCTTGCAGGGCCAGCGTGTCGTCCGGGTAGGGCATCAGGGTGGCGTGGGCCGGCTCCCGGTTGCGCTCGACCACGGCAGGCGTTTCCCAGTCCCTGGGGGGCAGGTATGTGGGGGTCATCGGCTACCCCGCCAGCCCCCCGCCGTCGACTACCAGCACCGCGCCGGTCACAAAGGCGGCGTCG
>RFJV01000031.1 GCA_003694775.1 Chloroflexota bacterium
CGCCCACCCCCACCCTCTTCTCAATGGGGCTGAGCGGTATCCTGGGGACTTCTGCTTGTGTGGGGTCGCTGGTCCTGCTGGTGCTGATGATTCTGGCCGGCGCGGCAGTCTGGCTTTACCGGCTGGGACGGGGAACGGAGGAAGGATGAGGGATGAGGGATGAGGGAAGAAGAAAGGAAGAGAAGAACCGTCACTGCCGGGACAGCAACGAGAATGAAAATCTGTAGAGGCACAGCGCCGCTGTGCCCCTACAAAAACCGTATATTCAGAGGAGATGGACCCGGCCTTTGGCCCGGCAACGATGAATGCCTGTACCCGGCACGGGTGAAAATTTCGTTGCCCTTTATCCGTAGCCCCGGCATCCCTATGCCGGGCGAGTCAGTCACCGCCCCGGCGGGCATTGGGATGCCCCACCTACGGGGTAAACGGCTATTTTCAAGGTAGTAGAGGAGAAGGAATGACCGAACCCAACCACGCCCGGTTTCCGGGCACAATTTCGCTCCGCTGTATTCAGTGCCAGAAAACTTATCCGGCCCACCAGGTACGCTATCTGTGCGACTGCGGGGGTCTGCTGGATGTGTGGCACGACCTGGAGGCTCTGCACCCCCAAATCAACCGCGGCCTGTTCGATGGCCGGCTCAGCGGACCGCCCGGCCCCCGCGTTGCCCCGACGGCCAACTCCGGTGTCTGGCGCTACCGGGAATTGATTCTGCCGGTTACGATAGACAACATTGTGTCCCGTCCCGAAGGCAACACTCCGCTGTACGAACATCCGCGGCTGTCCCGGTGGGTCGGCCTGGAGCAGTTCTACCTGAAGCACGAGGGCGAAAACCCCACCGGCTCCTTCAAGGACCGGGGGATGACGGTCGGCGTAACCCAGGCCCGGCTGATGGGAGCCAGAGCCGTAGCCTGCGCGTCGACCGGCAACACCTCGGCTTCGCTGGCGGCCTATGCCGCCCTGGCCGGTATTCCGGCGCTGATTTTTATCCCCGCCGGAAAAATCGCCGCCGGCAAGCTGGCCCAGGCCCTGGCTTACGGGGCACATACCCTGCAAATCCAGGGCGACTTTGACGACGCAATGGCCCTGGTCCGGCAGGTCTGCGATGAAATGGGGATTTACCTGCTGAACTCGCTCAACCCCTTCCGGCTGGAAGGCCAAAAATCGATTGTGCTGGAAATTCTGCAGGGCTTCCGCTGGCAACCGCCCGACTGGATTGTTCTGCCCGCGGGGAATCTGGGCAACACCGCCGCCTTCGGCAAGGCGCTGTACGAGGCCCACCAACTGGGGCTGGTCGACAAGATACCCCGCATTGCCGCGGTGCAGGCCAGCGGGGCCAGTCCTTTCTACCAGAGCTACCAAAACGGTTTCAGCGAAAAGGTGACTGTAAAGGCGGAAACCATTGCCACAGCCATCCGCATTGGCCGGCCTGTCAGCTACGAACGGGCCGTGCGCACGATGGGCTGGACAAACGGCGTAGTGACCGCGGTCAGCGACCAGGAGATAATGGACGCCAAAGCAATGGTCGATGGGGTTGGGATTGGCTGTGAACCGGCTTCTGCGGCTTCGGTGGCCGGCGTCCGCCGGCTGGTTCGCGAAGGGGTTATCCAGCCCGGCGAAACGGTGGTCGGCATTCTGACCGGCAATCTGCTGAAAGACCCCACCGCCACGGTTGACTATCACACCGGTACCTGGCCCGGAGCCAGCTACGCCAACGCGCCGGTGCAGGTAGCACCGACCGTCGATGCGGTGCGAGGTATCATTGAAGATAGAGTGGGTTAGGGAGGTAATCCTATGGACAAAATCAAAGCTGGTGTATTGGGTGCAACCGGAGCCGTCGGACAGCGGTTTGTCCAACTGCTGGCCGACCATCCATATTTTGAAATTACCGTCCTCGCCGCCAGCGACCGGTCGGCGGGGAAAACTTACCGCGAGGCGGCCAACTGGATTCTCCCCCAGCCGATGCCGGCCCAGGTGATGGAAATGGAGGTTCAGCCCATCTCTACCCACCTGGACTGCGCGGTGGTATTTTCTGCCCTGCCCACAGCACAGGCCCGGGAATGGGAAGCACAGTTTGCCGCGGCCGGCTACGCCGTCTTCAGCAATGCCGGCGCGCACCGGATGGATGAGGATGTTCCCCTGCTCATTCCGGAAGTCAACCCGGACCACCTGAACCTCCTGCCCACCCAGCAGGCCAACCGGGGCTGGGACAAAGGCTTTATTGTGACCAACCCCAACTGCACCTCGATGCCGATGACAATGGCCCTGGCCCCCCTGCACGCCCGCTTTGGCGTGGAAGCGGTCATTGCCACCTCCATGCAGGCCCTGTCCGGCGCAGGATACCCCGGCGTCCCCAGCCTGGATGCCATCGACAACATCCTGCCCTTTGTGGCCGAAAGCGAAGAGGTCAAAATGAACATCGAACCCAACAAAATGTTGGGGACATCCACCGCCGCGGGGGTAACACCGGCCGGTATCCGCATCAGCGCCCACTGCAACCGGGTGCCGGTCAGCGACGGGCATCTGGTCACCGTATCGGTCAAATTCCGGCAGAAGCCCTCGCTGGAGGACATTCTGGCCGCCTGGCGGGAGTGGCATCCGCTTCCCCAGCAGTTGAACCTGCCGACCGCGCCCCAACCGGCGCTGGTCGTCCGGGAAGAGCAGAACCGCCCCCAGCCCCGCCTCGACCGGGACGCCGGCGGTGGAATGGCAACCAGCATCGGTCGCCTGCGCCCCTGCGAGGTGCTGGATGTGCGGTTCGTTTGCCTGGCCCACAACACCATCCGCGGCGCGGCGGGCGGTTCGGTGCTCAATGCAGAACTGATGATGGCCCAGGGAATGCTGGAACAGTTCAAATAAACCGTTACACATCAGGGATAAATCCCCAAAACAGAAGGAGAACGGTCCCAATGTACCCCCGAAAAACGATGGCTGACTTCCTGGGCGACCGGGTCATTTACCGCAACCTGGCCCCCTGCGACCCTTCCCTGCCCCGGCTGGCGGATGTCTGGCAGGACGTGGGGCTGGAAACCTTTCGTATCCCGCGCAAAACCGAACCGGTTTACGCCGCGGCCGTCTACCGGTTTTTGCAGACCGCCCAGCAACAGCGGGGCCTTCCGCCGCTCACCCACCTGCTGTTTGTGGGCGACACGCCGATGAACGACGGCACGTCGGCCCGGAATCTGGGCGAATACCTGCCGATGCGCGGCTTCATCGGCGCGGACCGGCTGTCGGAGCCGCGGCAGGTCAAAATTGATGGCCCGCTGATGCTGGCAAACCGCTGGCAGGCCCTGGGCGACTTCCTGGAATGGGTGCGGGAGGCCGGCTTTCCGCTCAACGAGCAAACCGCCCTCCTGCTGGACCTGGACAAGACCACCCTGGGGCCGCGCGGGCGCAACGATAAGGTCATCGACCGGGCCAGAATCAATGCCGTGCGCCTGACCGTCGAAGAACTGCTGGGCGACTGCTTTGACGAAGACGCCTTCCGCGGTGTGTACGACCGGCTGAACCAGCTTCAGTACCACCCCTTTACCCGCGACAACCAGGATTATCTGGCCTACATCAGCCTGATGGCCGTCGGCCAGATTTACCCCGCCGACCGCCTCTGGGACGACCTGGACAGCGGCCGGCTGACCGGCTTCCATCAGTTTGTCACCCTCTGCGACGCGCGCCAGCGGCAGATGAGCGACGGCCTGCTGTCGGCGCACCGCGAAGTGGTCACCAATCTGGCAAAGAAGGACCCCACCCCCTTCAAGAGCTTCCGCTACCGGGAATACCATACCACTGTAGCCCTGATGGATATTCTGCCGGATGACACGCCGGAGGCCGACCTGCTGGCCGGCGAAATCACCCTGGCCGGCGAAGTGGTAGAAATCTCCGAGCAGTTGGCTTCGCAAGGAGTGCTCACCTTTGGGTTGAGCGACAAGCCGGATGAAGCCTCGCTCCCCCGGCCAGAGGACGCGGCCAACGGCGCCCTGCCGCTCCACAAAATCACAATGAAAGTTGTTGGGGGATTGGGAGATTAGGAGATTGGAGATTACCCAACTCACAAACTCACAAACTCACCAACTCCCCGCCTCCCGGAAAGATGACATCCATCACCTGAATAAGGTGACATATGTCACTTTCCGGATTTTTATAAATAACCTAATATAAATACAGACCGGGCAAAGAATATTGTATTTTCCCACTAACTGATATATCAAGATAATATCAGCACCAAACAAAGGAGTTCAACGGTCCCTAAAGGGTAGCAAAGGAGACGGCTGTCTTCATCACTTCCGCCTTTATCCCTATCCTTTAGACCGGAGCCAACCGGAGGAAACCAATGGGAATTTTTTCGCCGAGACGGTACCAGGCCCCGTTTTATCCCTACTCCAGGGCAGGGGAATCTGTAGGTGAGCGTGCATTCACCGCCTTTGAGCGGGTCGTCAAAGGGGCGCTGTTTAGCTGTAGAATGTGCGGCAACTGCATCCTGCAGGAGACCGCTTTTGTCTGCCCCATGACCTGCCCCAAGGGTCTACGGAACGGTCTGTGCGGCGGGGCCACCCCCGAAGCCTGCGAAGTAGACCCCACCCGTCCCTGCACCTGGTACGTAATTTACGAACGGTCCGAAAAGCTGGGCCGGGAACACAAACTGCTGGAAATCAACGCCCCGCTGGATGGCGCACGCGTGGGCAAGGAAACCTGGCTGGACGTTTACCGCACCTGGCGCAAGCGGGGCGGGCCCAAACCGCTGGATTTCTTCTTCAACCGCGAAAAATTCAACCAGGAATACGAGGCCCTCTTCTACGAGATTCGCCAGCCGGACTGGTGGCAGGGCGACTCCGACTACCATCCCCCCAAATACGAGGAACCGGTGTCCCTGCTGGAAGCCAACCTGAAAAGCGGCGCGTTCACCGTGACGGCAGAAATTGCCCCTCCCCTGACCGCCGACACATCCAGCATTGCCAAAAAAGTGGACTGGCTGAAAGATTGGGTGGCCGCGGCCAACTTCACCGACAACGCCTCGGCCTCTGCCCGGATGGGGAGCCTGGCTTCCAGCAAAATCTGCCTGGACCTGGGAATGGAGCCGGTCATGCAGTTGCAGGCCCGCGACCGCACCCGCGTGGTCATCGAATCGGATGCGATGGGCGCTTCCGGCCTGGGTATCCGCAACATCCTCTGCCTGACCGGCGACCACCATCGCTTTGGCCCGCCGCCGATGAGCAAACCGGACCAGTTCGACCTGGACGCGGTGCAGATGCTGTGGATGCTCCGGCGGATGCGGGACGAGGGCGTTTACATCGACGGGCGCAAGATAAAAGTCCCGCCGGTCTTCTTCCTGGGAGCGGCGGCCTCACCCTTCGGCGCACCGCCCAAGTACGAGGCCATCCGGGCCGAAAAGAAGGTGAACGCCGGCGCGCAGTTCATCCAGACCCAGCCCATCTTCGATTACAACCGCTTCCTGGAGTGGCTGGAGGCGCTGGACAAACGGAATCTGCTGGACAAGGTCTACATTCTGGCCGGCCTGATTCCGCTCAAGAGCGCCCGTGCCGCCCACTTTATGGCCGAAGATGTCCCCGGCGTCTACATCCCGCCGGAGTATGTCAAGCGGATGGACGAAGCCGGCGACAAAGAGGGCCAGCAGGAAGTTGGCGTCCAGATTGCCCTGGAAATCATCGACAAGCTGAAGAACACCCCCGGCATCAACGGCCTGCACATTATGGCCGTTCACTGGGAGCAAATTGTCCCTCGACTGCTGGAAGAAGCCGGCATCCCCAAACCGGCCATCAGAAGCCTGTCTTCTGCCGAAACACCCTCTGAACCGGCCCCCATAAGCGGATAAGTCACAGAAAAATAAAATTAGGGGCACAGCGATGCTGTGCCCCTATCAATTTTCACCCACCGGTCTTCCCCGGAGATTGCGATGGGGGCTTCGCGCCCTCGCAATCTCATTTTTGGTCTGCCCCTCCTACCTTGCTCCCCTGCCTCCTTGCCCGGCATAGGGATGCCGGAACTTCCCCCCTGCTACTTTGTCGACCGGGACGGTCGGGATCCCAGGTGCTGGCGCTCCCCTGCTACCTTGCTACCCTGCCATCTTGCCACCCTGCTCCAGCCAATCCTCCAGCTTGAGGGCATACGCCTGCGACACCGAATCCTCGCCCATTGAAATGCCGTAAATCGTATTGGCCGCCTCAATGGTCCGGCGGTTGTGGGTGATGACGATGAACTGAATATCCCGCGCCAGAGCGACCAGCGCATCCCGGAACCGGCCCACGTTGGCCTCGTCCAGCATCGCATCCACCTCGTCAAAAATCACAAAGGGGGTGGGGCTGATTTTCAGCAGGGCAAAAATCAGGGCCTGGGCGGTCAGGGAGCGTTCCCCGCCGGAAAGCAAGGCCATACTCTGGAGCCGTTTGCCCGGTGGACGGGCCACAATCTCTACCCCGGTTTCAATCAGGTTATCCGGGTCGGTAAGCTGAAGGTGCGCCTCGCCGCCACCAAAAAGGGCCTTGAAATACCGCTGGAACTCCACGGCTACCTTTTTGAACGTGGAAGCGAACGCCTCTTCCATACTCTCGTCCAGCCGGCGGATGACCTCCCGCAGGTCTGCCGCGGCCTCCTCCAGGTCGGCAATTTGGGAGGTCAGAAAGGTGTGCCGCTCCTTGAGCGCGGCGTATTCGCGCGGGGCTTCGGGGTTGATGTTGCCCAGCCGCTTGAGCTGAACCTTCAGCCGCTTGACCTCTTCCTCCAGGCCCGGCGGCAGTTCGTCCACCGCCGGCAGTTCCGAAACCAGCGGCTCAATGGGCAGAACCGGCTGTCCGACCTGCTCCTCCGACATCTCCAGGTTGACCAGCCCCAGGTCTTCCTGAATCTGGCGCTGGAGATTGTCCAGCTCGTCCTGCCGGCGGGCCGCGTCCAGCGAGGCCCGGTTGTAGTCTGTTTCCTGGCGCTGGAGCCGCTGGCGCAGGTTGGCCTCCTGGGTTTCCAACTGCTTCAGCTCCGCTTCCAGACCGGCCAGCCGCTGTTCGGCCCCGGCAATTTGACCGGCAAAGCGGTCCAGGTCCTCGGAAAAGGAAGCCCGCCGGGCCGACAGTTCAGCTTGCTTCTGCTCCAGCACCTCTTTTTGGGCCAGCAGTTCCGCGGCGCGGGTCTCTTTGGCCCGAATCTGGGTCGCGGTCTGCTCGCAGGCGCGGGTCAGGTTGGTCAGAATGGCCTGCTGGCTCTGGTAGCGGCTTTCTGCCGCCGAGGCCGCGGCCTGGGCCTGGCTCAGTGCGGCCTGCAAACTTTCGGTGGACATCGAGGCCGCCTCAGCGGCCAGCGCCTCCGCGGACTGGCGAGCCTGCTCAATTTCCTGCTGAAGCTGTTCCATCGCCTGGCGGGTGTCGGCCTCGCGCTGCGCCAGCCGCGCCAGGTCTGCCTGCGCCCGTTCCTTCAGGTTGGCCTGCCAGCGCAGGTTCTGGTCGACCTGCTCCAGGGCGCGGCTCAGTTTATCGGCCACGGACTGGGCCTCCTGCCGTTTCTCCTGCGTCTGGCGGCGGCTTTCGGCCAGGTGCTCCAGCTTCTGCCGTACCGACGCGGCCCGCTCGTGCAGGTCGGCCAGTTGAGCCGACACCTCCTGATGCTGGCGACGGAGGGCTTCCAACTGGCCCGGCAGTTCCCGCCATTCCCGCTCGCGGGCCAGCAGAGTACCTTCCTGAGCCTGTTTACCCTGCGACCGACCACCGGTCACCGAGCCGCCGGAGCGCATCAGCTCCCCATCCAGGGTGACAATCTGAAAACCACCCCGCATCGCTTTAAAAGCCTGGCGGGCCGCAGGCAGGTCTTTGACTATCAGGGTGCGGTTGAGCGTCATTTCGACCACCGGGTGCAGGGCCGGGTCTGCCTCTACCAGGTCGGCGGCCAGCCCGACCACCCCCGGTGTATTGGGCACGTCAATCCGGGGGCCGGGCCGGATGGTGTCCAGGGGCAGGAAAGTGGCCCGTCCCTGGCGGGTCTCCTTGAGGTACTGGATGGCCGCCTCGGCGTCGGCAAAAGTGCGGGTGACCACGTCCTGCAGGCGTCCTCCCAGGGCGGCCTCAATCGCCACATCCAGCTCCGACGGGGCGCGGATAACCTGGCTCACCGTGCCAACAATGCCGGAAAGTTTGCTTTGCGGCTTCAGCACCGCCCGGACCCCCTGATAGTAGCCGGCCATTTCCGAGCGGAGCCGGTTCAGCAGGTCGTACCTGGCTCTGAGACCGTTTTCCTGCTTTTCCAGGCTGACCAGCCGGCCCTTGAGCTGTTCGGCCTGCTCGCTCAGGGAAGAAAGTTCCGCCCGGAGATTGGCCTCGGAGGTGTCCAGCGCGGCCAACTGCTGGTCGATAGACTGGATATGGCCGGCCAGTTGGGTCTGCTTGTCGACCAGCTGGCCGCGCTCCGCGGTCAGCCGCTCGATTTCGGTATCGCAGGCGGCCTGGTCGGCCTGAAGCGCGTCCCGGCGTTCGGCCAGTTGGGAGAGCAGGCTCTGGCGCTCGGTCAGGGAGTCTTCCAGCCGGCGGACGCGCCTTTCCGCGGCAATCTGGCGGTTGACGACCTCCTGCCGGCGGGCCTGCTGGGCGCTGAAATCCTGCCGGACCTGCTGAAGGTCGGCCTGAACCTGCTCCAGTTCCTGCCGGGCAGTTTCCACGGCCTGCCGGGCTTCGGCCAGGCGCTGTTCCTGTGCCTGCAGTTCGGCCCGGAGCGGCTCCAGTTCGGCCAGAATCTCTTCTCGCTGGGCCAGGTACTGCCGGATGCGCTCCTCGTTGACGGCCAGCTCGCGGCGAACGGTTTCGGCCTGGGTGTAAAGCTGGTTGTTTTCCGTGTACCAGCCGGCCAGCTGACTGCGCAGGCCGGACTGCTCCGTTTTGAGGGCAGTGATGCGCTGGACCAGTTCGGCCAGCTCCTTCCGCCGGGTATTGACTTCGGTTTCGGTGTAGCGGAGCCGCTCCACGGCCTGGTGCAGGGCGCGCTGACCCTGCCGCCAGCGGTAGCCGTACCAGGTGCGGAGGTGTTTCTCCAGGTCGGCCTTGAGCCGGATGTACTCGGCGGCCCGCTCGGCCTGCCGCTCCAGCCGCCTGAGCTGGGGTTCAATCTCCTTGACGATGTCGTTGAGGCGGATGACGTTGGCCCGCGTTTCATCCAGCCGGTTCAGGGTTTCGGCCCGCTTCTTGCGGTGAAAGGTGATGCCCGCGGCCTCTTCGAACAGGGTGCGGCGCTCGTCGGCGTGGAGGGAGAGCACCTGGTCGATGGTTCCCTGGCCGATGACGGTGTAGGTTTGCCGGCTGAGGCCGCTTTTTGCCAGCAGTTCGGCCACGTCTTTCAGGCGCACGCGACTGCCGTTGAGGTAGTACTCGTTTTCGCCGGAGCGGTAGGCCCGGCGGGAGATGGTCACCTCGGAAAAGTCTAACGGGAGCCACTTGTCGGAATTGTCCAGGACAATGGTGGCGGTAGCCATACCCAGGCGAGCGCGGCCATCGGAGCCGGAGAAAATCATATCCTCGGTTTTTTTGCCGCGCAGATTGCGGTAGCTCTGTTCGCCCAGCACCCAGCGAATGGCATCGGCCACGTTCGACTTGCCGCTTCCGTTGGGGCCGACCACCGCGGTGATACCGGCATCGAACTCAAATTTTACCTTGTTGGCAAAGGATTTGTATCCCTGGATTTCCAGCGATTTGAGTCTCATTCGTCCTTTTTTCGGTGTGATGGGTTTCCCGCGAGGGATAAAAAAAGCAAGCGGGCGATGACACCGGCACTGCGGCCATTCGCCCCTTGCTTGCAGTATAACCAATTCTGGGAGTTAGTCAAAGACGGGGAGCCGGGGAGGTGGGGAGACAGGGAGACGGGGAGACTGGGAGACGGGGAGACAAGGAGACAAGGAGACGGGGAGACAAGGAGACAAGGAGACAAGGAGACAGGGAGACAGGGAGACAGGGAGACAGGGAGACAGGGAGACGGGGAGACGGGGAGACGAGAAGGCCCCCTCACCCTGTCACCATGTCACCATGTCATCTCCGTCATATCTTTAATGCTGGCTCAACAGCAGGTTGACATACTGTGCCCGCTCAAAGGCAAAGCGGTCCGGGTAGTTTTTCTGGCTGAGCTTGCCCCGGAACTCGTCCAGGTCATCATAGCCTTTTTCCGCCATCCAGGCTTCCAGGTCACGCAGCATTGTAGACAGGTAGGGGATGCCGTTAATCAACAGGGCAGACGCCACCTGCACCACCTTTGCCCCGACCAGCAGAGCGCGGGCCACATCGGCGCCGGTATGCACGCCGGTGTTGAGGGCCAGGTCGGCCTTGACGTGGCCGTAGACGCGGGCCACCCGGTTCAGCGGCAGGCGCATTTCTTCGGGAGAGCTGTAGAACATTTCATTGTGCAGGGTTTCGGATTCGATGTCCACATCGGGCCGGACAAAGCGGTTGAACATCACCAGCCCATCCACGCCGCGCTTGTCCAGTTCTACCGCCACGTTGACCACGGAAGTGTAGTACGGGCTGAGCTTCACCGCCACGGGGATGCTGACCTCGGCCTTGACGCTCTCAACGATTTCGAACAGTTCTTTTTCAATATCCGAGCCGGGGCGGGTGGGGTCGGTGCCCATGATGTACACGTTCAGCTCCAGGCCGTCAACGCCGGTGGATTCCAGCTGGCGGGCAAACTTCACCCAGCTCCCCTTCGACACTGCGTTCAGGCTGGCGATGAGCGGCATCTTGACGGCCTTGCGGGTCTTTTCTACCCACATCAGGTGTTCATCGGCCTGGCCGTGCTCAATCGAGGGGAAAAAGGAGAGGGCTTCGGGAAAGCTTTCACTGCCCACCGACAGGTAATCGTCGAAGCGCTGTTGGGCTACCTGGATTTGCTCCTCAAACAGGGAGCGGATGACCAGCGCACCCGCGCCGGCTTTTTCGGCCATCACCACCCGGTCTACCAGGCTGGAAATGGAGCACGCGGCAACCACGATGGGGGTCTTGAGCGGAATGCCCATATAGGTTGTGGAAATGTCGGCCATAACTACCTCCTTGATTGGTTAGAGAGTTAGGGAGTTAGGGAGTTAGGGAGTTAG
>RFJV01000270.1 GCA_003694775.1 Chloroflexota bacterium
CTTAAAGATGCCCGTACCTGTCCAGGGCCTTCAGCAGAGGCATTCCCCGGCGAATATCCTCACGGGCGCCGCTCTCGGACGCGGTCCAGGCCTGCACCCGCTCCGCCACTTCCGCCGCCAGACCGGCAGGAATGACCACCACCCCATCCTCGTCCGCGGCAATCAAGTCACCGGGGTGGACCGTCACCCAGTCCCGCAGTGCCCCGCGCACCCGGACCGGCTCCTGCCGGCTGACCACCCGCCACCGCCCGATGGCCTGGGCCGGGGTGCGGTAGCGAGCCACTACCGGCAGGTCGAGCCGGCGCAGGTAAGCCACATCGCGCACCCCGCCGTCTACCACAACACCTGCACAGCCGCGGGCCTGCATCGCCGTTGCCAGCAGGTCGCCAAAACAGCACACCCCCCGAATGTCTCCCCCGGCCCACAGGGCGACCACCCCCGGCGGCATTTCGTCAATGGCCGACAGCTTGGCCCGGTCGCCGGTGGCCGGGCCGGTGTGCGTTTCTCCGGCGATGGTGTAGGCCGGGCCAATGAAACCGGTCCGGTTGACCGGAAAAAGCGCGGTATCCAGCACCGGCGGCTCCATCCTCATCGCATCGAACACATCGGCGATGACCGCGGTGCCGGCGTCTAACAACAACTGCAGCCTGGCGTCGGTGATTTTCAAGGATTACCCTCCGGCAGCGGTTTTCGAGCCAGGATGGTGACCTCCCGGCGGGTCAGTTCGTCCGCAGAAAAGCTGGACAGTTCGGCCTGGAGCGCGGGGGCCAGCAAAGCCAGGGCCTGCTCGTCCTGCTCCGTGAGCCACTGCTCCACAGTGAAAAAGGCTTCTACGGCCTGGCGGTAGCGAGCCTCGGTCCAGCGGTTCAGCGGCACCTGCGGATTGACCGGCTGGCCGCGCAGATGTCCCCACGGCGGCGCGTCCGGCGGGGCAAACGCCCCTCCCAGCGACGGGAATGGCCGCAGGCTGACCAGCAGAAGGCCGCCCGGCTTCAGCACCCGTGCCGCTTCTGCCAGCAGACCGCGCACATCCGGGGCGTGATGCAGGTAGTCCAGACAGACCACCGCATCGAAAGAGGAATCGGCAAAGCGCAGGCGGGTCAGGTCGGCCAGCTCCACGGGGGCGCGCTTCCAGTTGAGCTTCAGGCCGACATGCCCGGCCAGCGCCCGGTAGTAGGCCGCGGCGGCTGACTGCCAGGCCTGCACGTGCCGCCGGCGATTGAGCCATGTTTTCAGACCGGCCACAGGCAGAGAATGGGGCGGGATGTGCATGTCGACCCCCACCACCCGGTAGCCAGCCGCGGCCAGCAGTACGGTCTGCGGGGCCAGCAGGCCGCAGGCCAGGTTCAGCACGCGGGCAGTGCCGGACAGACCGGCCCCGGCCAGCAGACTCTGCACCCGCTGGAACAGAGCCGCATCCGCCGCGGCCCGGTCCGCCAGGCCGGTGAGGTGGTGGTAGTCCGGCGCGGCATCGAGGGCCTGGCGGGCCAGGGTGGGCAGGTCGGGATGACCAAAACCGGCCAGCAGACGCTGGACCGGCGGGCCGGCCTCTTCGGCCAGCCACTGGACCAGCAGGTTCACCGCGCCCACCTCGCCGGCGGCTGAGTCCAGCAGGTGCAGGTCATCATCCGGCAGACGGTCGCGACCGCCGGCCAGCTTCAGGAGGAACGACTGCCCGGCATCAGGGTCAAGCCGGGCCGCGAGCAGAGCCGCGGCCAGCAAATGCCACCGGCGCAGAGACGGCGGCGGGTCTGCCGTGGCCGTGCAGAAATCGACCAGCCAGGGGGCGACACCCTCGGCCAGGGGGTCGGCCAGAAGCCGGCGGAACACATCCGGCAGGCGATGGGCAGACGGTACGGCCCGGAAGTCGCCCCAAAAGACGGAGAGACGCGGGTCGGAGGCGGCGGCGCGCCAGGCGGCAAAGCGGAGATGGGCGTCGTATTCGTCCAGGGCTTCGGCCAGGATGTCGGCCAGGTGCTCCTGGATGACCGGCTGGTTCATATTGAGCCACATCAGGTAGGGCCAGGCCGCGTCGGGGGCGAGATGGGCCAGCCAGACCAGCGCCAGGACACGCCAGCGCAGGTCGTCGGCATTGCTGAGATGCCCGCTGGATTTGACCAGCTCCAGCAACCAGGCCGCCAGCGCCTCCCGGTCGGCGGGGGGATGGTGCAGGAGATGGCGGAAGCGGTCGGAAATGTCGGCGGGGATGGGTTGCAGGGACGGCAGAGCAGAGGCGGGTTCAGACATCAGCGGTACTCCGGGCCAAAGATGGGGGCAAAATGGACAGACCGCCGCGGGGTGTCGATTTCGCCATCAGGGTAGTGGACAATCTGGCCGCTGAAGACGGTCAGGTCCACGGTAGTGGCCGGGATTTGCTCCGGCGGAATGTCGAAAATATCCTGCGACAGCATCACCAGGTCGGCCCACTTGCCGGGGGTGATGGACCCCTGCAGATGCTGTTTGCCGGAGAGGGTGGCCGGGCCGATAGTGTAGGCGTACACGGCTTCGGCAACGGTGATGCGCTCCTGGGGGTACCAGCCGTCTGCGGGCTGGCCGTCTGTATCCTGACGGGCCACGGCGGCGTAGATACCCAGCAGGGGGTTGAGCGGGGCCACCGGCGCGTCGGAGCCAAACGCCAGCAGGACGCCGTTTTCCAGCAGGGAACGGAAGGCATAGGCGTAGCGGGCCCGGTCGCCCCAGACACGGTCGGCGGTCGGCCAGTCGGAGCAGAGATGGATGGGCTGAACCGCGGCGGCAATGCGGAAGCGTCCCAGCCGGGGCAGGTCGTCCGGGTGGATGACCTGTACGTGCTCAATGCGGTACGGGAACGGCGGAGCCAGGGCAGAGGCGGCCCGGCCCGGCACCGGCTGTACTTCGGCATAGACATCGATGACTTCCCGCACGGCCCGGTCGCCGATGGCGTGTACGGAGAGGGGGAACCCGGCCTGGCGGGCCTGGTCGGCCAACTGCCACAGGTCATCGCCAGCCACCACGGGCAAGCCGGTATTCTGGGGGTCATTTTCATAGGGGGCCAGCATCCAGGCGGTACGGGACCCCATTGTGCCGTCGGCAAAGGCCTTGAGATGCCCAATCCACAGGCGGTCGTTGCCAAAGCCGGGCTGGAGGCCCAGGGTAGCGGCTTCGGGCAGGTGCTCGGCGGCGATGTTCATGTGGACCCGCAGATTGAGGTAGCCTTCGCGGTTGAGCTTCTGCCATACCTGGAAGCTCTGCCGGCCCTCGCGCTGGACTCGCTGGTCGTGGATGCCGGTGAGGCCCAGGGCGTGGGCGTCGGCGATGGCTTCGGCAGTCCAGCGGTAGAGGGTGTCCAGGTCGGGCCGGGGCAGGTGCGGGTCGACCAGCCGGAGGGCGTTCCACTCGCGCAGGATGCCGGTGGGGTCGCCGGAGGGGTCGCGTTCAATCTGGCTGTGGGGCGGGTCGGGGGTTTCGGCGGTGATGCCGACCTGCCGGAGTGCGGCACTGTTGAGCCAGTAGGTATGCATATCCATCCGGCGGAGGAGGACGGGATTGTTGGGGGTGATGTCGTCGAGCAGGCGGCGGTGCGGCGGCGCGTCCCAGTGGATTTCGTCCCATCCCCAGCCGAGAATCCATTCGCCGGGCCGGCGGGAGGCCGCGGCTTCGGCCAGCCGGCGGCGCACCTCATCGAGATGGCGCACGCCAAACAGGTTGACCTCCTGGCGGCGGACGGCGTAATGGAGAAAGTGGACGTGAGAATCGATGAAGCCGGGCAGAACCAGCCGGCCTCTGGCGTTAATCAGCCGGGTGCGGGAGCCGGCCAGCTTGCGGATGCTGTCGTTGCTCCCGGTGGCGATGATGCGGCCATCCAGGCAGGCCACGGCTTCGGCCCAGGGCGTTTTGGGGTCAACGGTGTAGATACGGGCATGGTGGATTATCAGGTCTGCTTTCATTGGGGCATCTCCGTGCAGGCAGGTGGTTGGTACTGGGGATTATGCCCCATTCAGGCGGATTTGTCTACTCACTGCGAAAGCGGTTGCCCGATAAAATTCACCAAAAATTGGGGTTTTATTTTGGGGATAACTATGGTAATATAACAGGGAGATAAGAAGAATTTATTTATCGAAAGGAGGTTATTATCCGATGTTATTCTTACCGCGTGAAGAAGGTCAAGGTCTGGTAGAATACGCTCTCATCCTCGTCCTGGTTGCCATCGTCGTCATCGCCATCCTTCTGCTCCTCGGCCCGGTCGTCGGCAACGTCTTCAGCAACATCGTCAACAACCTGTAATCTCTTTTATTGACCTTATTCATTATCCGTAACCGCCCGTATGGGCGGTTATTTTTTTGCCTGACGGCGGGCCAATTCGCTGGCGTACTGCCGGCCCAGGGAATCTGCGTTCTGCGCGGCCCAGTCGGTGAGGCGGGTTTGACCGGCCGGCGGCGCGTCGACATAGAGCAAATCGGCTATCAGGCCGGCGATTTCCTCGCGGGTAATGGTCACATCGCCCACCAGCCTGCCGACCAGCCAGCCCGCGGCATATCCTACTGCCGGCGGTACCGGTACAACAGGTCGCGGCTTGCCGATAATCTTGCCGATGGTCTGCACCAACTGCCGGTAGGTAAACGTTTCCGGTCCGATGGCGTTGATGATGACATTTTCCTCCCGTTGCCCCTGCAGAACTGCCAGGTGGGCCAAATCGTCCACGTAGATGGGCTGTAGCCGGTAGCTCCCGTCGCCAAACACGCCGAACACCGGTAAACGCCGCAACAGCCAGGCGATGTTGTTAATCAGGATATCTTCGCGGCCAAACAGCACCGTAGGACGCAGGATGGCATAAGAGAGGCCGGTCTCCATCAGGGCCTGCTCCAGCTCCGCCTTGCCCCGGAAATACTCCAGCGGTGAGTCCAGCGAGGGGTTGGTGATGCTGATATGCACAATCCGCCGCACGCCGGCGGCCTTTGCCGCCCGGAACAGCTTCCGGGTGTTTTCTACCGCCATGGCGTGCGTAAAATTCTTATGGTTGAACCGCACCCAGTAAGTGTTGTAAAGGACAGACACCCCCTGCAGGGTGCGGGTCAGGGCATTGAGGTCATCAAAACGGAAAGGGAAGGCCCGTACCTGCTCCCCAAAGGGGTTAGGGCGATGGAGGGAGTTGGTCAGGGTGATGACCTTCTGCCCGGTTTCCAGCAGTCGCCGGGTAATGTATTTTCCTGAGTAGCCAAATGCGCCGGTGACGGCGTGCAGTTCAGACATCTTTTTACCCCCATTCTGTCTAACCACCCTGATATTTCATTTCTTTCAGTATTTTCTGAAAGAATTATACCACAAAAATTCCTGTCTGTAAAACGGGATAAAGGATAAAAAAAACAGCGCCCTGCCGGGCAGGACGCTGTAAAAACAAGAGGGATGCTGTAGAACGGTTGATGAGCCTCCAGGGACTCGAACCCTGAACCCGCGGATTAAGAGTCCGCTGCTCTACCAATTGAGCTAGAGGCCCACGCACCATTATAGGCAAACTCGTTTTTTTGGCAAGTCAGGGGAGGAGAAATGGGGCGAGCTTCTGCCACAGCGGTGGGCCCAGAATCAGCAGGCCCACCCCGACCGCGGCAAGGGCCGTCACCAGGACGGCGCCGGCGGCGACATCCTTGATGATTTTCACCTGGGGATGGTACTCCGGCGCGGCAAAGTCCATCGCCGCCTCGGCGACGGTGTTGAGCATTTCCGCCGAAATGACCAGCCCCATCGTCAGGATGAGAACGGCCCATTCCAGCCGGCCCACCTTCAGCCACAGGGCCAGTCCGACAACCGCGGCAGAAATACCGAGATGAATCTGGGCATTGCGCTGGGTTTTAAGGGTGTAGCCAATGCCGTCCAGGGCACAGCGGAAACTTTCCAGGCGGCTAATCTTTCGCACGGCGGGCGGAGCACCTTTCTGAAGGATGAAGGATGAGGGCGGAGGGATGAATCTCCAATCCCCATCACCCTTCGGTGGGAGAAATATTCTCCAGCCCCAGCGCCGACAGAATTTCCTGCTGGACGGCCCACATTTCGGCCTTTGCTGTGGGGGTATCGTGGTCCAGGCCAAGCAGGTGCAGAACACCGTGGACGGTCAGCAGGGCCACCTCATCCTGAGGGCGATGCCCGGCGGCAGTGGCCTGGGCCTGGGCCACGGGATAGGCGATGACCACATCCCCCAGATGGGCAGTGTCCCCGGCAGGGAAATCCGGGTCGGGCGTGTTCTCAAAAGAAAGCACATCCGTGGCCGCGTTGATGCCGCGAAAGCGGGCATTCAGCTCCCGGACCGTTTCGGAATCGGTAATGGAAATGGTGACGGTAGAGGCGGGGGATACCTGATACCTCTGCAGGGTCAGTAAAGCCGCCCGCTCGATAAGGTCTGGCGGCAGTTCCGCCGCAAAGGGGTCATCAATCTCTATCTGGACCGGCATTCTCCGCTCCTTTACTCCCGGCGAATCAAGGTCGCCGGGCGGACCACGCCGCGCTGTCCGGACGGAGGCAGGGGGGGCGGGGAGGCTTTTCCGGCGGTACTGCCGTCGGCGGAGCCGGTGCCGGACTGGCTCACTTCGGCGGGTGGCTTCTCTGCCGCCTTGTCGGCGGCTACCTGGTCCGGGTACTTAATGCGAGGATGGTGCACCCCTTGCAGGATGTCCACAAAAGCGGTGCGGATTTGGTACAGGTCGGCAATGGTCAGATGACACTCGTTCAGTTCGCCGCTGTTGAGCTTGTCGGCAATGACCTTCTGCACAATTTCGTCAAGCTCTTCCGCGGACGCCGGTTTCAGGGCACGGACGGTGGACTCGGACACGTCTGCCAGCATCAAAATGCCGGTTTCTCTGGTCTGCGGTTTGGGGCCGGGGTAGCGAAAATCGGCCTCGTTAATCTGGCGACCATCTTTCTCCGCGGCTTCTAACGCCTGGTAGTAGAAATATTTTACCAGGCTGGTTCCGTGATGCTGGCTGATGCCGTCTTTGATGGACTGGGGCAGGCGGTATTTTTCGGCCAGCTTGAGGCCATCGGTGACGTGCCCGATGATTATCTGGGCGCTGATTTGCGGGTCGAGCTTTTCGTGGACGTTGATGCCTTCGGGTTGGTTTTCGATAAAGAAATAGGGGCGCTGGATTTTCCCCACATCGTGGTAGTAAGCCATCACCCGGACCAGCAAGGAATCCGCCCCTACCCGGTCTGCCGCCTGTTCTGCCAGATTGCTGACCATCAGGCTGTGGTGGTAGGTGCCGGGGGCTTTGAGAAGCAGTTTGCGCAGGAGCGGATGCGTGGGGCGGGCCAGGTCCATAAGCTGGATGGCGGTGGTGATACCCAGCATATTGCCGATGGCAAACAAGCCCAGCAGGGCCAGGGCGGCAGAGAAAACACCGTTCAGCAGACCAATCAGCACCAGCACGCCCAGCCTGGAGACATCCTGCGCCGCCGTGGGCAGGTTGAACAGGACAATCACAACTACGTTGACCAGGCCCACGTACACCCCGGCCCACAAAATCGAGGTGACCCGCTGGCCCTTACCCAACGACAGGATGCCGGTCCAGCCGCTCAAAATGAGATACACGGTGACCACCAGCGAGTTTTCTCCGGCCAGATAGCCCGCCAGCGCCGCGAACAGGGTGGCGGCAATAAACGCCAGATGCACGTCAATAAAGACGACCAGCATCATCGTCAGGGCGGCAATGGGATACAGGAAGGCAATCGGGGCGCTTTCGGGAATCATGAACCGGGCAATGGCCACAAAGGCCAGCAGTAACACGGCCAGCAGGGGCAGACGTTTTCTGTCGACCAGCAGATGCGGCAGATGCTGGGCCACGTAGGCCGAGGCAATGATAGTGGTAATGAGAATCAGGATGAAGGGGGCCAGGAAATCCTGCGCCCAGCTAAAGCGAGGTTCGAGCAGGCCGAGGGCCTGAATGGCCTCCATTTCCTTGGGGCCAATCACCTCGCCGGCGGCAACAATCAGCTCATTCTTCTCAAACGTAACCACCGACGGCTTAACCGCTTCTGCCGCGGCCTCCCGTTCGGCCTGGGTGCGGCTTTCGTCCGGGAAGGTGTTGGGTTTTATCAGGTCTTCGGTGATGGCAACGATAACCGAGGCCTGTTCATCCGGTGTGTCCAGGGCAATCCGGGCCGGAAGCTGGCGGCGGGTCAGCAGAACCTGATTTTCCCGAATTTCGGTGCGCATGGCCTGGTCCAAAACCTGCAGGGCTTCCTGTTTGGTTTCGTTCCAGGCCTGGTCGTTCATAATGAGAATCTGGTCGATGACGCTGTCGGGCAGGGTCAGGTCGGGGATAGCGGCTATCCATTCCGATTTTTCGGCCAGCGTACCGTACGGGTCGGCCCGGACGGTGTCGATGTAGTCAAAAATCTTCCGCAGACGGTCCACCTGCTGGCGGGCCACTTTGGGGTCCGGGGGGGTGTAGACCGTAGAGACCGACTTTCTGGCCCGTTCACGTTCGGCTTCGGTTTCGTAGTTGCTGACGTAAACCAGCTGGTCCGGGGCAACGATGTCCCTGGGAGCAACACTGCCAACCTCCAGCCCTTGCAGGCTGTTATCATTGGAAAAGCGGGTCGTCAAAAAAAATGTAGCCCCAACAACAAACAGCAGTGCCCAAAGTGCACCCCGTACCAAACGATGCCAGGTGGCGATTTTAGTTTTTTCGGTATGCGAGTTTGTCAGCATAAAA
This sequence comes from Chloroflexota bacterium, assembly GCA_003694775.1. Classification (GTDB taxonomy): domain Bacteria; phylum Chloroflexota; class Anaerolineae; order 4572-78; family J111; genus J111. Next base: position 8,682 of record RFJV01000270.1, read on the forward strand.
CCGTTGTCCCGATATTCCGGCGCGCTTCACTATTTTGACAGCAGTTGCCGGACCACCTGGTTGACCAGTTTGCCATCGGCCTGACCTTTCAGGTCTGCCATCAACCGCTTCATCACTGCGCCCATTCCCTTTACATCTGCTACACCCAGTTCTGTGATGACCGCCTGTGCTCTGGCCCGGATTTCCTCCTCGCTGAGCTGGGCGGGGAGATACCGCTCCAGAATGGCCAGTTCGGCGGTTTCCTGTTCTACCAGGTCGGTCCGCTGGCCTTTCTGGAACTCGGAGATGCTGTCGCGGCGCTGTTTGGCCTGTTTGGCAATCACCGCCAGGACACCCGCCTCATCCAGCGGATGCCCGGCTTCAATTTCAGCATACTTGATGGCTGATTTTAACGACCGCAACGTTTGGGCGGCCAGTTTGTCCTGATTTTTGAGGGCCTGCTTCAGGTCCTCATTAATTTGGTCTAGAAGTCCCATAGATTCGGCTCCACACGTAGTAAGCAAGAGGTTCTAAGCTACCGGGTGCGTTTCAAATTTTTGACGGATATTTTGCCGGGTCAGCCTTGAATTGAAATTCAGGCTGTTATGACAAGTCTGCTAAAGCAGACTGTTGACCAAGTCGGCTTTCAGCCGACTTTTTGTAACAGCCCAGAAATTCATTTCGGGGCTATCTCCACGCAAGCCCGGTATCCACGGATGAGTCAACGTGGTCACGAGGCTAAATTTATGTCTACCAAAAAAATGAAATGCACCCTAAGCTACCCTGCTACTCTGCTACGTTGCTACCCTGCTACTTTGCTACTCTGCTACCCTGCTACTTTGCTACCTTGATAATATAGCCTCCACCGGACAGCAGGTCAACCTGCCCTTATCCTTTCATCCGGGAGGCCAGGCCATCCGCCGGCCGCCCAGCAGGTGAAGGTGGATATGAAAAACGGTTTGGCCGGCCTGGGGACCGGTATTCAGCACCAACCGGTAGCCTGTTTCGGCCAGACCCTGGTCGGCGGCAATTTTGGCCGCGGTCAGCAGGAGCTTGCCCAGCAGAGCCTGGTGACCATCGGCGGCTTCGTTGAGAGAGGAGATATGCTCGTTGGGAATCACCAGGATGTGGTGCGGCGCCTGCGGGTTGATGTCGCGGAAGGCGGTTACTTCTTCATCCTGGTAAACCGGCGGGCCGCCAATCTCTCCGGCGGCAATCTTGCAGAAGATGCAGTCGTTGCTCATTGCTTTCCTCCCATTCGATGCGGTGTTCAACCGGTGCTTGCCTGATGACCGCGCTCGGCGGCGGGGTCGTCGCGGAGCAGTTCCAGGGCGTGCGGCAGGGCGGGCAGGATGGTTTCCAGATTTTCCCGTGCCGCTTTGGGACTGCCCGGCAGATTGACTATCAGCGTCCGGCCCCGGATTCCGGCGACCATGCGCGACAGCATAGCGTGCGGCGTTACCGACAAGCTATCGCGCAGCATGGCAAAAACCAGGCCGGGGGCTTCTCTCTGGATGACCGCACGGGTAGCCTCCGGAGTTATATCCCGCGGGGCAAAGCCGGTGCCGCCGCTGGTCAAAATCAGGTCCAGGGCCAGCCGGTCGGCCCAATCGGTCAGGGTGCGGCGGATGGTGTCAAAATCGTCGGGGATAATGGTGCTCTGAACTACCTCTGCTCCCAGACGGCCGGTAACAAGCTCCCGTATCACCGGGCCACTGCGGTCCTCGTAAACGCCGGACGCGCCCCGGTCGCTGATAGTCAAAATTCCCACTCTGGCAGTTGGCATCCGGCTTGCCTCCTATTTTTCGCCTACGGCATCCACCAGTTCCTGCCAGGGGCCGTGCAGGCCGTTTTCGGTGACGCCGTAAAAGATGCGCAGTTTGTTATCCGGGCCGCGCTGAACCAGGTCGAAGCGGGTCTGGCCGCCGCGGGTGTATTTTTTCCACAGGCCGATGCTGCCCTGCCACTTCACCTGATTGGGGTCCACGGTGCTGGTTTCATGCTCGGTGATGGCATACTGCCACAGCCGGCGGGCCGACTTCCGGGTGACGTTGTGCACCACATTGCCGTTGCGCAGGTCGCGCAGGCTGTAGTAGGTCACCCCCTTGCGCACCTCGGACAGAACAATTTCGACGCCGGTTTTGGGTTCCAGGGCGGTGCCGTTGGCGGATGGGGCCGGCCCGGCAGACGCGGGGGCAGACACTGAGTCGTCGGCCTCGGCTTCGGGCTGGTCTTTCAACTGCAAACTGCGCTTCACCAGGGCCACAATTTCATCCCGAACAGCAAGATTGGTGTCCGTTTCATCCCGCACATAGATTTTGTTTTCGTCCACCACGTAGGGCGGGTCGTCCCCCACCGGGACGGTGATTTGCAGGACCGTTTTTCCCTGGGTGACCTGCGGGTCAATTTTGACCTCCAGAGGCGGGGTGATTTTCTTTTCCACTTCCGTGCGGATAGTTTCTGCCGCCTCTTCCGGTTTGGCGACCCCCACCGGCGGGACTTTGGGGTCCTCGGCCACACCCACGTAGACCGTGCCGCCGTTGGTGTTGGCAAAGGCGCAGATGTCGCAGATGATGGCGTGCAGATGGCCGCCGCGGCGAGTCATCGCCTTGTGGAAGGACTGGACGATGTTCGCCCCCTCCTGCCGGGCGGCCAGAATGTGGTCAAAGGGTGGCTGTTTGGGCCGGAAAGGCCGGGAACGGGAGAAGTCGTTGCTGAGGAAAAGTTCCTTGAGGGCCTCAAATGATGGCTCCGGGAGCAGGAACTCCGTCACCCGGTCGCCCACGCCCAGGCGATTGTTGTCGTTGGGGTCGCGGTAGAGCCGGTGCGCGTCGGAGCCTTGAATGCAGTGCATTCGCCGCGGGTACTCCGGCTTGGAGCCGTTGTAAAAGTTGGCGGTGGTTCGCCGGCGCTTGCTTTCCAGGTCGGTTGCTTCCAGGGCGTGCAGGTTGGGGTCCTGGGTGTAGGCAATTTTGGTCTGCCCGCCAAAGTCGAACCCTTGCATTGCTACCCCGTGCGCGGAATTGACGTGCGCGGCAATAACCAACCCGCCGGCCTCGTTGATAATGCGGTAGGCGGTCAACACATCTACCGTCGCCCCGACGGTGGTAATCCCCCGGTCAAGGGCTTCCGGGGGGACGCGCAGGCTGAGCAAAATATGCTCCAGCTCGCGGACGGTGGTTTCCGGCGGAAAGATGCCCAGAATGTGAAATCCCAGAGTGGCGGTGAATTCAAAACCGGGCAGGAGCAGGATTTTCTCTGCCAGGCGGTAGTATTCATCCAGCCGTTTCTGCTCATCAGGGCGGATGCGGTTCAGCTCTTTGAGAAGCTTTAAGTCTTCAATTTCCTTGCGTAAAGCTCTGATACCGGCCACCGTGTTGTGGTCGGTAAAGGCAATAATGTCCAGCCCACAGCTTTCTGCCTTGTGCAGAATATCCAGGTAGCTGATGTCTGGTTCCAGGTAGTCGGCTGAGGCTGGGGTGTGCAAATGCAGGTCGGCGCGATACCATTTCATCTGTTCGCGCCCGGAGGAACGTTTTCTAGCCACGGGAAAAAACCTCGCATATACTATAATATTGTCAAACAATAAGGGAGTGGAAAGTCTGGAGCCATATACGCCCTGGATTGACCCGCCGGCGAGATAAAATACCAATACCTGCAAAAACCTTTGCCACGGGGGGAGTATATGCACTCCATTGGGCGAGGCATTAAAGGGGACACGGTCGCTTCGGACAGGTTGTCAATTGTCAATGAACAATTCTCAATTCTCAATCAAATGTACGAAGCGAATAGATGACGGCATACAATGGCTAACAATCGGGTCTCTGTAACGGAATGCAAAATTTGCGGATGGAATATGGGATGTGAGATATGGGATGTGGGATGTGGGATAATCAAATAATACCTTTTCCCTTACTCCCCCACTCCTCCCCTTCCCCCTTCCAACCTGCTATCTTGCTACTTTGCTACTTTACCACCTTGCTACTTTGCTACTTTGCCACCTTGCTACTTTGCTACTTTGCCACCTTGCTACTTTGCTATCCAGTTACAGAACCAGTTTTGCCGCCCTGTGTTCAATCGGTCCAGCTACCTCGCCAGATGTTGGATTGATTTTGTGCCGTTTCACCTCCTTTCAAATCAAAATACGGTTTTTGTAGGGGTACAGCGGCGCTGTGTCCCTACGTACTGTGCCCCACCTTCAACAACCGCCTGACCTGCGACAAAAATTCCTGCCAGACGAACGGCTTCAAAACAAAGCCGCTGGCCCCGGCATCGTACGCCGTTTGCCGGTGGTCAATCCCCGACGTGACCAGAACCGGCAGACCGCCCCACTTGCTGTCGAGCCGGATATCTTTAATGTACTTTAAAGATTGTTCGCCGTCAAGATGGAAGTCCAGAATCAGCAGGTCGGGCCGGGTGGCATTCAACAAGGCGATAATATCTCCCCCACGGACATGGGTCACCGACTCCGTTTCCAGCTTTTCCGTCTTCAACAACGATTCAATTAAATAACACGTTGTGGGGTCGTCATCAATAATTAGAATTTTCAACGTTTGTCACCGGTTTTTAAGGCTCGGTAGAAAAATTTCGACATAAAAATTATACCATCGGCCCATCCGATGGGCAATAGGACAATACGCACTGAAGCAAACTGTAAGGGCTCTCACAGAGAAGGGCCGGAATAGAGGCTACAATGGAGGAAGAAAGGAGTTCTGGCGATGATACGACAAATTACACTGGTAACAGCCGGAGCCATCGCCGTGCTGGCCATCACTGCTTGCCGGGCCGAAAGAGCCGCCGCGCCCGCCCCCACCAACCCCGCGCCGAGCCAGCCCGCGCCCGTACTTCAGGGCGACCTGCCGGCTCCCGACCATCCGCTGGAAGAGACCAGCTATTCCTGGAGCCAGCTGTTGGCCCGCGATGCCATCCGTCCGGTGTACGTGCCCGAATTTGCCCCGGCAGACCAGGCCCCCTACGAGGACGACGAGCTGGTCATCGGGGTGGCTCTTAACGGCGAGGCCAAAGCCTACGCTATCGGCCCGCTGAACAGCCGCGAAATGGTCAACGATACCATCGGCGGGGTGCCCATCCTGGTCACCTGGTGACCCATCTGCTACACGGGCATGGTTCATGACCGACGTATCAACGGAGAAACGTACCTCTTTGGCAATCAGGGCGCGCTGTTTATGAATGCTATGACCTGGTACGACCACCAGACGGAGAGTGTCTGGTCTCAGGTATGGGGACAGGCCATAGCCGGGCCGCTGAAGGGAACTACCCTGCGCCTCATTCCGGCCTCGATGACCACCTGGGCCGCCTGGAAGGCAGACCACCCGGACACGCTGGCAATGACCAACGACAAAACCGGCTTCTTCAACCGGCAGGAAAAGCCGCGCGACAACTGGGTTGTCGGCGTGGTTATTGGGACAGACAGCAAGGCATTTTACTACACCGCGCTTGTCCGCGAAGGCGTGGTCAACGACTACGTGGGGCCGTACCCCGTGGTGCTCACTGCCGATAAGGAGACTCGAAGCGTGCACGTCTACCTGCGGCAGGTCAACAACCGGGAACTCACTCTCGCGCTTGATGCCGGCGGAGAATATCTGGTCGACACGCAGAACCCGGCAGATGCCTGGAGCGTGTCCCGCGGCCTGCCCCGCGACCGGCCTGCCGGCGAGCCTCCCCTTCTGCCGGTCCCATACATTTCATCGTTCGATTGGGCCTGGTCCGACTTCCATCCCGGCAGTGAATTTTACGAATAGCCAGCCTGCCCGCCAACCAGTTCCGACAGCATACCGGTAAACTGCGCCCGGTTTACCGTTTTGACCTCCAGCGGCGCGTCGGCCTGCTCCAAGGCCAGGGCCAGCCAGGCCGCGCCGCC
>RFJV01000271.1 GCA_003694775.1 Chloroflexota bacterium
CACATCTTTATTATGAACTCCTGTTATATTGTGGGGTGTGGTTGGGCGAGGTGCGTTTGCACCGCGCCGGGTCACTGACCAACGGAAGGGTCCTTTGCCATCTTCAGGAACTGATAACGGGAGTGACTATCCATGAACAAATTCCCCACCGCAACCTATAAAGTTGGTGTCTCACTGCCGGTCGCCAGCAACGCCCGCTGGGCCGAACGTTTACTCCTGCTCATTTCTTTGATTGCGGTTGACCTGCTGATGGTGCTGGCCGGCTTCTGGCTGGCCTATCTCATCCGGTTTGAGCTGGGCCTGTCCTGGTTTTACCAGCCCGAAGTAATGCCCACCGAATTTTACCGCTCCCTTTCCTTTATGCTGGCCCCGCTGTGGGTGATAGTGCTTTTCCTGTTCCGGCTCTACGATTTCAAGAATCTTTTCAGCGGGATGAGCGAATATGCCCACATCTTCAACGCCACCACCCTCGGAATGATGCTGTTGGTGCTTTTCATCTTTTTTGTGGAAAAGGATACCGATATTGCCCGCGGCTGGGTGGTGGTGAGCTGGCTGACGGTCAGCTTTATGCTCTTGTGGGGGCGGTTCACCTACCGCCGCTGGGTGCAGTACATGCGAACCCACGGCCGCTTCCTGACCTCCGTACTGGTGGTTGGCGGCAATGAAGAAGCCAGGGCCATTGTGGAACAGCTCTGCACCAACCCCAAATCCGGCGTCTGGATTGCCGGCGTGATAGATGACACCCAGACCCCCGGCACCGAACTGGTGGAGGATGTCCCTATTCTGGGCAGACTGGATTCGCTGGAGGTGATGGTCCGGCAGTACGGCATCCAGGAAATCATCATTGCCTCTACAGCCCTGCCCCGTGAACAGCTTCTCAAGGTGTTCAACACCTTTGCCACGGCAGACGACATCACCGTTCGCCTGTCGTCCGGCCTGTACGAGCTGATGACCACCGCGGTAGAGGTGCAGGAAATCGGCAGTGTGCCGCTGTTGAGTGTCAGCAAGGTCAGGCTCACCGGGGCCGACGTGGTGATGAAAACCATGCTCGATGTGGGCGTGTCGCTCCTGGCGCTTCTGCTCATCTGGCCGGTGATGATTGCCATTGCTGTGGCTATCAAGCTGGACTCACCCGGCCCCATTTTCTACCGCCGGCGAGTGGTTGGCGTGGGCGGCAAGCTCTTCGACGCTCTGAAATTCCGCACCATGTACGTGGATGCCGATGCCCGGCTGGCCCAGGACCCCCTGCTCAGACGCCGCTTTGAAAAGAACTTCAAACTCAAAGACGACCCGCGGGTTACCCGTGTGGGCCGCTTCCTGCGCCGCACCAGCCTGGACGAACTGCCCCAACTGTTCAACGTTCTCTTCCGCCAGATGAGCCTGGTTGGGCCGCGGATGATTACCGAGGGCGAACGCCAGCGGTACGGCAAATGGCAGTTGAACCTCTCCACCGTCCGGCCAGGCATTACCGGGTTGTGGCAGGTCAGCGGGCGCAGTGACGTGGGATACGAGGAACGGGTGATGCTGGACATGTACTACATCCGCAACTACAGTATCTGGCTCGACCTGCACCTGCTGTGGCGAACCATTCCGGCAGTGCTCAAGGGCCGGGGAGCTTACTAGTGAAAGGGATGATACTGGCCGCGGGCGAAGGACGCCGCCTGCGGCCTTTAACGCTCCATATGCCCAAACCAATGCTCCCTGTGGCCGGCAAGCCCTTGCTGGAGCATATCATCATCCACCTCCGGAAATGCGGCATTACGGAGCTGGCTATCAACCTCCACCACCTGCCCGATGCCGTCACCAGCTACTTTGGCGATGGTTCGGCCTGGGGGGTGTCGCTCCGCTACTCCATCGAAGAACAGCTCCTCGGTTCTGCCGGCGGTGTCAAGCGGTTGGAATCCTTCTTCGACGATACCTTTGTGGTCTATTACGGTGACCTGCTGACCTGGGCCGACCTGCGTCCCCTGGTTACGTATCACCGGGTGATGGGCGGAATCGCCACCATGGGCCTCTACCGGGTCCCCGACCCCTGGAACCGGGGCATTGTAGATTTGGACCCCCAGGGATGGATTACCCGCTTTGTGGAGAAACCGCCCCGCCACGAGGTTTTTTCTGACCTGGCGAATGCCGGTATTTATGTCCTTGAGCCGGATGTTCTGGCTGACATCCCTGCTGATACCCCCTATGATTTTGGGCACGATGTCTTTCCGGCCCTCCTGGCAAACGGCCAGCGCGTGGCCGGCTACGTCATTGAAGACCTCCTCATCGACATCGGCCTGCCCGATAAGTACGCCGAGGCCAACCGGGTGGCGGCTCAGATGCCGCACTCTGCCCCGCCGGCCACATTCTAACCCTTTTCTAAGCAAATTCTTGCGCCTTTATCATTAACTGTTGATACACTCCTTTACGAATATCCCCCCCAAGGACCTGCTATGCGAGCCGTATTTCTTGACCGGGACGGTGTGATTTGCCGTAACCGCAGTGACCACGTGAAAAGCTGGACCGAGTTTGAATTCCTTCCTGGAGCGTTAGAAAGCCTGGCTTTATTGGCTTATCTGGGCTGGCCGGTGGTGGTGGTCACCAATCAGGCGGCTGTTCACCGGAACCTGGTCTCCGAAGAGGCTGTTCAGGAAATCCACCGCCGCATGGTGGCAGAAGTGACTGCCGCTGGCGGGCGCATCGACCGGGTGCTGTACTGTCCCCACCGTCCGGATGAAGCCTGCTTCTGCCGGAAACCTGAGCCGGGTATGCTTGTGCAGGCGGCGCAGGAAATGGGGCTTACCCTGGCCGGCTCTTACCTGGTTGGCGATGCCGCCTCGGATATGCTGGCCGCCCGCCGGGTGGGGTGCCGTCCCTTTCTGGTGCTGACCGGCCGCGGCATGCACCAGCTTCTGCCGGCCCTGCAGATGGCCGGGGGACAGTTTACCACGGTTCGCAACCTGAAAAGCGCCGTGGCCCATATCCTTCAGGCGGAAACCTGCCTGCCGATGGCGGCGGGTCGGCTGGAAAATCACCACCTTGCAGAATGATGATTCAACAACTGCGCTACTACGTGTCGGGGCAGGCCCGGAGCCTGCCGGCTTATATCCTGGAGCAAACCATCCTCAACCTGTTCGGCTGGATGCCGACCATCCTGGGAGTGGGGGCACGCGCTCTGGCCTACCGGCTCATTATGCGGATGGACGGCATGGCCGCGATAGAGAACGGTGTCCGTATTCTGCATGCCGGGAATGTGCGGCTGGGAAAGAATGTGTACCTGGACCGGGGGGTCTACCTGCACGCCCTGCCCACCGGCATCACCATTGGCGATGATACTTTTGTGATGTACCACACCATGCTCCACGTTTTCAATTTTCGTGACCTGCCGCGGGCCGGCATTACCATCGGCAAAAACTGCTTCCTGGGCGAATACAACGTTATCCGCGGCCAGGGCGGGGTGCATATTGGCAACGGCGTCTATACCGGACCGATGGTGCAGATTGTGGCCGTGAACCACGTTTTTTCGGACCCGCACCGCCCCATCCGGGAGCAGGGAATTACGGCGCAGGGCATTGTGATTGAAGATGATGTCTGGATTGGGGCCGGAGCAAAGATTCTGGACGGTGTTCGGGTGGGGCGGGGCAGTGTTATCGGCGCCGGCGCAGTGGTGACGGGCGATATTCCCCCCTACAGTCTGGCGGTAGGTGCGCCGGCAAAACCGGTCAAAGACCGCCGGGAGTTGAACGGGTCTGCTCCTTCTGCCGGTGACGTATTTTTGGGAAAGTTGGAACAGCTAAAGTCGAATGGAGGCTAAATTGTGAATACCTTATCTGTGGTGATACCGGCACTTAACGAAGAAAACGGCATTGCCGACATTATTGAACGAGTTCTGGGAACCCGCGAAGCCTTGCAGAAGGTCGGAGTGGGGGAGCTGGAGCTGATTGTGGTGGACGATGGCTCCCGCGACCGCACCGCGGAGATTGTGGCCGGCTACCGGGATGTCGTGCTGATAAAGCACCCGGTGAACCGGGGCTACGGCGCGGCCATCAAAACCGGCTTCCGGGCGGCGCGGGGCAACCTGCTGGCCTTCCTCGATGCCGACGGCACTTATCCGCCCGAATATTTCCCCCAGCTTTGCCGTCCCATCCTGGAGGACGGAGCCGACCTGGTCATCGGGTCGCGGATGTCTGGCGCCAATAGCGACATGCCGCTGGTGCGGCGTATTGGCAACACTATTTTTGCCTCCCTGGTCAGCCTCATCAGCAACCGCCGCGTCACCGACAGCGCCAGCGGCCAGCGGGTACTGCGCACCGACAAGCTGGCTCACCTGTATCCCCTGCCGGACGGGCTGAACTTTACGCCGGTTATGAGCACCCGTGCCATGCACGAGCGCATCAAGGTGGTGGAGGTCCCCATCCCCTACTCCGAACGGGTGGGGCGGTCCAAACTGAGCGTGGTCCGCGATGGCTACCGTTTTCTGCATTCCATCCTGATGACGGCTCTGACCTACAACCCGGTGCGCATCTTCGGGATGGTGGGCGCGGGGCTGGTGGTGCTGGGGATGCTGGTTGGCCTGTTTGCCCTGGTCAGCGGCGGCGGAGGGGATGCCCGGTTTGCCACCCTGTTTGCCGGTCTGGTGCTGGGTGCGGCAGGAGTCAACATCTTTGCCATTGGCGCGTCGTTTAACTATATCGTTTCCCTTTTCCACAAGCGGCAGATTCGGCAGGGTCTGTTGGGCCGGCCCATCTTCCCCCAGCCGCTGGAGACCCGCTTTGGCTGGCTGGGTCTGCTGACCATCACCGCCGGGGTAGTGGTGTACGCGGCTGCGGTGCTGTTCGGCTGGACAGCACCGGCCAGCCCTGCTCCCTGGTTTGCCCCCGCGGTCAGCTCCATCCTGGTGCTGAGCGGTCTGCATCTGGTGCTTTCGTGGGTGCTGGTGGTGCTCCTTTCCGAACTCAGCCGCAGTGAGGCCCGGTCGCGGATGGATATGGGACAGGAGGAACTGGCCGATGATGTTTTGCCCGCGGTTGAACCTGTATCGCCGCTGGTATCGGCAGGATAAAGCCTGAATCTTCCGGTTTCCTAATTCCCAATCGTAACTGTTCAGCACTCTG
>RFJV01000272.1 GCA_003694775.1 Chloroflexota bacterium
AATGTTGCCCGTAGTGCCTCGGTGGCGGAATTGGCATACGCAGCAGGTTGAGGGCCTGTGCCCGCGAGGGCGTGAGAGTTCGAGTCTCTCCCGAGGCATCCCCACAGATAAAAAGCGCGGCTGGCTGGCCGCGCTTTTTGCTGTTATCCAACCCCTTTGGAGAAAAGCACCATGCGTTCTGTCCTGTCTGCCGCTTTTATGCTGGCTTGGCCCGCCGTTCTGATTATCACCGCCTGTACTCCGGTTGTGTCTACCGCCACCCCGACCCCTCAGCCACCGTACCGTCCCTTTCCCCAGCACGTCCGCTACGCGGACGGCACCATTCGCCCCAACCATCTTCCCCAACAACAGCTTGATGATGACGTGCGGGCCGCGTACGACCACTGGAAAGCGCGCTATCTCAAACCGGTGCCGGATACCTCCCCGATTCAATACCGGGTATCGTTTGGCTCATCCAACCCCAACCGCACCGTATCCGAAGGTCAGGGTTTCGGCATGATAATTACCGCCCTGATGGCCGGATACGACCCCGACGCCCAAACCATTTTTGATGGCCTGTGGCGTTTTACCCGCGCCCACCCCAGCAACAGGGACGACCGTCTGATGGCCTGGGAGGTCCCCGAACCAGACCGCGGCGCGTCGAGCGCCTTTGACGGCGACGCGGATATGGCCTACGCCCTTCTCCTGGCCCATGCCCAATGGGGCAGTGACGGCGACATCAACTACGCCGCCGAAGCCCAAACATTGATAACCGCCATCCGGGAATCGACCATCGGCCCGGACAGCAATCTGCCCATGCTCGGCGATTGGGTAAAGCCCAAAGGTTATCCGTACAACCAGTATACCCCCCGCACTTCGGACTTCATGTTTTCCCACTTTCGGGCCTACGCCGCCTTTACCGGTGACGACACCTGGCACAGGGTTATCCAGGCCGGACAGGCCGCGGTAGACCATATCCAAACTACCTACAGCCCAGACACCGGTCTTCTGCCCGACTTTCTGGTGGCCCAATCCGGCCCAGACCATCTTCTTCAACCCGCGCCCCCCAGATTCCTGGAAGGCCCGCACGACGGCGACTACCACTACAACGCCGGCCGTGTCCCCTGGCGGCTGGGGATGGATGTCCTCCTCCACGGCGACCCTGTTTCAACGGCTCAGGTACAGAAAATGGCCCGCTGGATTGTCCGGGATACCGGCGGCAATCCAAAAGCCATCAAAGCCGGCTACCGGCTGGATGGAACCCCCAATGGAGATTATTTCACCACCTTCTTTGCCGCCCCCTTCGGTGTGGCCGTGATGACCACCCCGGAACACCAGCAGTTTCTGAACGACCTGTACGATGCCGTTGCCCACCGCCGGGAAGACTACTACGAAGACAGCGTTACCCTGCTCACCCTGCTGGTAATGAGCGGCAACTACTGGTCGCCCGCAGTACAGCCGTAAAAAGTTGCAATCCTGGCTAAAAGGGCTACAATTAGCCTACTATCAACAATGCGGTTGAATTTCGCGTTCGATGCTTTCTGTATTTTTCATTGTGCATTCCCATCACCCCTGCCCCCAGGAAATTCAAAAAGTTAATGTTCTGCCCCCGTCCGGTGACCCTGCCAGTACTGGTAGGGTTTTTCTATTTTATGGTTCCCCCCCGGAGGGTTTGTCCAAAATTTTTGGACAAACCCCTATCCGGAACAAAACTTTAACTTTTTCAATTTCAAGCTACAATATTAGGTAGAAATTTCAGGAAAGGAGCAAATTTTATGAGTCTGGAGCAAGATTTACAGCAAGAACAAGTAGACCGTCTTGACCTGTCCGACTTTGTGACCGTGGAAATCGGCACATCGGTCGGAACGACGGTCAAAAAAATGAGAGAAGCACATCACAACTGCGCGATTATTCTGGACCAGGGGAAACTGGTGGGTATCTTTACCGACCGGGACATTTTACAGAAAATCGCCGACCAGCCGGAAACGTGGTCTCTGCCTATCGACGACTTTATGACCCCCTCTCCCCTCACCGTACCGGCCAGCGCCCCGGCCAGCGAGGCCCTGGCCCTGATGGACGAGCACCGCTTCCGGAATGTCCCTGTAGTGAATCAGGAAACCGGTGAAGTGATAGGTAACCTGACCCACTACGCCATTATCAAGTATCTGGCCGACCGGTTCCCCGAATCTGTATACAACCAGGCCCCCCAACCGAACCGGGTGCCGCGCAAGCGGGATGGTGCATAATCAACGGAATGGATTGAACACTTATGGAGGTGATTTTACATGGCTCAGCCCAAACATATAGAGTTTGAAGATGTCGATTCTGTCATTATCCGTTTTGCCGGCGACTCCGGCGACGGAATGCAGTTGACCGGCACCCAGTTTTCTGATACCGCGGCCATCTTCGGCAACGACATCAGCACCCTGCCCGACTTTCCGGCAGAAATCCGTGCCCCTGCCGGCACCCTGGCCGGGGTCAGCGGTTTTCAGGTGAACTTTGCCAGCCAGGACATCCTTACCCCTGGCGACGCGCCGCAGGTGCTGGTCGCCATGAACCCCGCCGCCCTCAAAGCCAACCTGCCCGACCTGGAACCGGGCGGCACCATCATCGTCAACACCGATGCCTTTACCGACGCCAACCTTAAAAAGGCCGGCTACGACAGCAACCCCCTGGAAGACGGCAGTCTGGACGGGTACGAAGTACACCAGCTTCCGATTTCGACCCTCAACCGGAATGCCCTGGAAAAAATCGAAGGCCTGACCGCCAAAGACATCGACCGGTGCAAAAACTTCTTTGCCCTGGGGCTGACCTTCTGGATTTACGACCGCCCGCTGGAGCCGTCGCTGGAGTACATTGCCAAAAAGTTTGCCAACAAACCGGCTATTATGAAGGCCAACCAGACCGCCCTCCGGGCCGGCTACAGCGTGGGCCACAATACCGAAGCCTTCCAGACCCGCTACCGCATCCGCCGCGCCCATCTCAAGCCGGGCATTTACCGCAAAATTACCGGCAACGAGGCTATGGCCCTGGGGCTGGTCACCGCGGCCAGACTGGCCGGCAAACCGCTCTTTTACGGCTCCTACCCCATTACCCCCGCCAGCGATATTCTGCACAACCTGGCCGCGCTCAAGCACTTTGACGTGCGCACCTTCCAGGCCGAAGACGAAATCGCGGCTATGGGGTCGGTCATTGGGGCGGCCTTTGGCGGCGTGTTTGCCGCTACCGGAACCAGCGGCCCCGGCGTAGCCCTGAAGAGCGAAGCCATCAACCTGGCCGTTATGCTGGAACTGCCGATGGTCATCGTAGATGTCCAGCGCGGCGGCCCCAGCACCGGCCTGCCCACCAAAACCGAGCAGGCCGACCTCCTGCAGGCCATGTACGGGCGCAACGGCGAAAGTCCCGTCCCGGTGCTGGCCCCCGCCACCCCCGCCGACTGCTTTGACATTGCCATTGAAGCCTTCCGTCTGGCCATCCGGGCGATGACCCCCGTGTTCGTGCTCAGCGACGGCTACCTGGGCAACAGTGCCCAGCCCTGGCTCATCCCCGACCCCGACAAGCTGGAGCCTATCAAGGTAGTCCACCCCACCGCCGCCGACAACGGCGACGGCTTCAAACCGTACAAACGCAACCCGGAAACCCTGGGCCGGCCCTGGGCCATCCCCGGCACGCCCGGCCTGGAGCACCGCCTGGGCGGTCTGGCTAAACAGCCGGAAACCGGCAACGTATCTTACAACCCCCGCGAAAACGAGCAGATGAACCGCGAACGGGCCGAAAAGATTGCCCGCCTGGCAGAAGTCATCCCGGAACAGGAGGTGACCGGCCCAGAGGAAGGCGACTTGCTGGTGGTCAGTTGGGGCAGTACTTACGGCGCGGTCCGTTCTGCCGTGCTCGACCTGCGAAAACAGGGGTACGAAGTTTCCCACGCCCACCTGCGCTACCTCAACCCCTTCCCCCGCAACCTGGGCGACATCCTCAGCCGGTTTGAACGCATCCTGGTTCCGGAAATGAACCTGGGCCAGCTGGTCATTCTCCTGCGCGGCAAATTCGGCACCCACAACTTTATCCCGTATTCCAAAGTTCAGGGACGCCCCTTCACCATCAAGGAAGTGAAAGCCAAAATCCAATCTCTGCTGGACAATACCGGAGGTGCAGAATGACCGAAGTAAAACTGACCCGCAAAGACTTTGTTTCAGACCAGACGGTGCGGTGGTGTCCCGGCTGTGGCGATTACGCCATTCTGGCCCAGCTTCAGCGCGTTCTGCCGGAACTGGGTATTCCCAAAGAAAAAATCGTCTTCATCTCCGGTATCGGATGCTCCAGCCGGTTCCCGTACTACATGAACACCTACGGCATCCACAGCATTCACGGACGCGCCCCCACCCTGGCAACCGGCCTCAAGCTGGCAAATCCGGAGCTGAACGTATGGGTCATCACCGGTGACGGCGACGGCCTGTCGATTGGCGGCAACCACCTCCTACACACCATGCGCCGCAATGTAGACCTGAACATCATCCTCTTCAACAACGCCATCTACGGCCTGACCAAGGGCCAGTATTCGCCCACCTCACCGCAGGGTAAAGTCACCAAATCCTCCCCGATGGGGTCGGTTGAGCGCCCGCTGAACCCAATTTCCGTCGCCATTGCCGCCGAAGCCACCTTCATCGCCCGGACGGTCGACTCCAACGTCAAGCACATGGCCGAAATGTTTCGCCGGGCCGCGGCCCACAAAGGTGTGTCTTTTGTGGAAGTCTACCAGAACTGCGTTATCTTCAATGATAAAAACTGGAGCTACGCCACCGACCCTAAAAGCCGGGCAGAACACATCCTGGAGCTGGAACACGGTAAGCCGATGATTTTCGGCAAAAACCGGGATAAAGGTATCCGGCTCAACGGCCTGGACCCGGAAATCGTTTCTCTGGATGAAGTGTCGGAAGATGAACTGCTAGTCCATGATGAACATGGCTCGGCCAGCCGGGCCTATTTGCTCAGCCGAATGCGCTACCCCCAGTTTCCGGAACCCATCGGCGTTATTCGCGACATCCAGCGCCCCACCTACGAAGAAAGTGTGCTGGGGCAAATCCAGGAGGC
>RFJV01000273.1 GCA_003694775.1 Chloroflexota bacterium
AACTGCGCAGGGCTTCCTGCTTGTACGACATCAGAAAGCCGATTTCATCGGCAAAAACCACCATATTCTGTTTGGATATGACCAGTTCATGCTGGGCCTGGCACCAGTACGGCTTCAGACCGCCTTGACCATCCGGCATCGGGCGGTAGCCGGCCTCGCGGCGGTTGCGGTAGATGCGGCTGGCGATACCAAAGTTCAGCAGGAGGCGCTGGGTATCCTCCAGCAGTTCCAGCGAATTCGATGCCAGCCGGATGCTGGCCCCCTTGTCTCCACCATCCTGAAATGTACCGTCGGCAGTGAACAGAGCCTGCAGAAAGCCGCGCTGAACAGCCTCCGAACCGCGCAGAATGCTGTCGGGGACCCGGTGCTTTGTTTCGGTCAGTCCATACTGGCTGGCAAGGCGGTACAGACGGGTTGAACCAATGCGGGCTTCATCCCGGTCTTTGACATTGATGGGCGCAATCTTGTACCGGCGTTTCGCGGCTGTTAACGGCGCCACCAGTTCATTGACGTGCTCGGCAAAGAGGGGGGCGAGTTCCTGTTTTTCCTCGCCAAAGAAGGAAAGCACAGCCTCATTTTTCTTGATGGTGCCATCGCCAACCAGCCACCCCAGCACCCGGCCAAGCGCCAGAGACCCTTCTACACCAAAGCTCCCTTTGCGGCTAAGGATGTGTACGGAGTCGCCCGGCTGTAAATCTTTCAAGGCCACCCAGCCGCGGGGGGTCATTATCCGGTGGTCGGCTGTGGCCCGGATGTAGTACCCCTCTTTGGTTTGAAGCCGGTAGACCTGTTTTTTCCCGGTCCAGAAAACGGGCGATGCTTCTGTGGTAGTTTGGGTACAGCCAAACCGCCGGTCGAGCACCAGGTCAACATTTTTTCCGGCGGCATACAGTTCATCTGCCCTGACCAGCCCCTGGGCCGTGTAGATGAGAGTATCACCGGTAACACAAGGGTTCGTGCACAAAATGGGCGCGTAGTACCAGGAGTTGCTCATTTTGTTGTACCGCTCCACAAAGAACACGCCCGGCTCGGCGCTGGCCCAGGCGCTTTCGATGATGGTATCCCAGATTTGGCGCGCCTTGACCGTTTTGTGCACGATAACCGGCTTGCCCGCGGCCAGCCAGGCATCCAGGTTCCCATCCCAGGTATCATCGTAGTCCGGGTAGGAAGTATCCGGGAAGACCAGGTCCCAGTCGGCATCGGCCCGGACGGCTTCCATGAACTTGTCGGTAATGCCCACGCTGATGTTGGCGTTGGTGATGCGCCCCATCTGGCGCTTGCTGGTGATGAACTCCAGCACGTCGGGATGCCAGACGTTGAGAATCAGCATCAGCGCGCCCCGGCGACTGCCGCCCTGCTCGATGAGGCCGGTGACAAAGCTGTACAGTTCGCCCCATGAGACCGACCCGCTGGAGCGTCCGTTGACTCCGCGCACGTAGGCGTGATGGGGCCGCAAACTGGACAGGTTAATCCCTACCCCGCCGCCGCGGGACATAATCTCCGTCATCTGCGACAGGGTGTCGATAATCCCCTTGCGGGAGTCGCGCGGGGAGGGGATGACGTAGCAGTTGTAGTAGGTTAAATCCTGGTCGGTACCGGCCGCGGTGAGAATGCGCCCGCCGGGAACGAACTTCCACTCATCCAACAGCCAGCGGAACTTCTGCCGCCATTCCTCCTGCTTTTCCGGCGCTTCTATTTCGGCAACACCCCGCGCCACCCGGTCCAGCATTTGGGCCGGGTCGGTCTCCAGCGGCTTGTCGATATGCTCCAGGGCGCGCTCGACCACCTCGCCATCCCGCAGGGCAATTTTTACCGTGCCGTTCTCCAGCCCAATGACCGTACCGATTTCCCGCTGGCCTGTCTCCAGGTTCACCGCCACAATCACCGTATCGCCAACCTGCACCGTCGATTTGGTGCCATCTTTCAGGGCGTAGCGGTCCAGAAAAATCTTTTCCCCCAGCGGGTGGAGAGTGGTCTTTTTCAGCTTCGGCAGGGTCTCCAGCGACACAGAACCGGTGCTCCCTCGTCCGTTCTGGGCCTTTTGATGCTGTGCGGTCTTGGACGCTTGCTTATCGGTCATTGCTGTCTCCCTCGGAAATAGTTGGTGAGTTGGAGTGCTGGAGAGTTAGTGAGTTGGTGAGTTGGTGAGTTAATGAACTGCGTGGTCACCAATCTCCCAATCTCTAATCTCCAATCTCCAATCCCTATTCATCAATGGGTAAAGGTATCTGGTTCTTTAATTCCTCTTCCCGGCGTTTGCGCTCCATCAACTGCTGAATTTCCTCGGCCATACTGTCCACGTCACGGAAGCGGCGGTACACCGAGGCGTACCGCACATAGGCGACCTCGTCGATATCGCGCAGGTGCTCCATCACCATTTCCCCGATTTTCAGGCTGGGAATTTCGCTTTTGCCCATCGCGTACAGCCTGGCCTCGATGTCCCGCGCCGCGTCCTCAATGGCCGCACTGGACACCGGGCGCTTGGAGCAGGAAATCCGCATACTTTTGACCAGCTTCTCCCGGTCGAATTCTTCGCGGCGGTTATCCCGTTTGACAACCAGCAGATTGATGCTCGCCACCCGCTCGTAGGTGGTAAATCGCTGGCGGCACTGGTCGCATTCCCGCCGGCGGCGAATACCGTCGCTGACCTCGCGGGTGTCAATCACCCGGATGTGACTGCTGGATGCGCCGCAAAATGGACACTTCATTATCGCCTCTCCTCATTAGTTACTTGACATAAATAATGACAGCAGGGCGTTCAAAGACTACGGTTGTTACCTCACCCCGTCGTTTTAAGCCATCACCAAATCAGTTTTAACTGACACCGGGAAAAAATTAGAGGGGTTGTCAGGTTGAACGCCATCCAACCGGCTTTTCCACCACTGGAAGCGCTGTTGCTGTTGCCGCTTTGCAAACAGGGTTTCGTTTGTAAACCTGCGCCGGGGTCGCCAGCCTGTTGAAAAACTGCCATCGTTTCCTGACTTCACAGACTCTGCTGAAAAAACAGGGATGTTACCGCGGAGGGCGCAGTCCGGGAGTAAGCAGTAAGGGGCCTGACATCTTGCCCCCCTGTGCCCTCTGCGGTTAGATTTTCCCTTTTTGCGCAACCGTTCAGCCATCCACGAATAGAACACGATGCAGTCGAGACGCCTGCGTCTCCGGTCATTTTTTCGTCAATCAGACGTAGAACGTAACCCGTAAGAACAGAAAATTACGGATTACGTTTTACGTTTTTCGTGAGATGGCTGGAATTGATGATGCTTTACCGGATTTTTCTGTTGACCTGAGCAGTTACTAATAAATAAAAACCAACCACAATATATAGTGGTATTATGTATACCCACACGACATCTCGTGGGCACAGCAATACCAGTATACACCGTTTTTCTTAACTTGACAAGGGGGTAGCGGCAGATTTAACCTTAAAAAATACCTATCCCCGGCCTGCGCCGGCCAGCAAAGCCTCCAGAATCCAGACCGCGGCCTGCTTGTCGAGCGGCTCATTCTGGTTGCCGCACTTGGGGCTGTAAATGCAGGCCGGACATCCCTCCTCACAGGGACACTCCTTCACCGCTTCCAGGGTGGCCTGCCACAGCTCGGTTATCAGGGCAAACCCCTGCTCCGTAATGCCCACGCCGCCGGGGTAGCCGTCGTAGATAAAAATCTGGGGCAGACCGGTATCCGGATGCAGGGGTGTCGACAGCCCGCCGATGTCCCACCGGTCGCACATGGCAAAGAGGGGCAAAAGACCAATGGCCGCGTGCTCTACCGCGTGCAGACCGCCCAAAAAATCCCATCCCCGGCGGGCCAGCCGGGTCGCCCAGTCTGCGGGGACATCCCACCACACGGCCCGCGTTTCAAACGTGGTCGCCGGCAGGTCCAGTGGAAAATCGCCCAGATTGGCCTCGGAAAACTGCTGTTTCCGCCGGTAGCCCACCACCTGCCGGGTAGCCCGGACCACGCCCCAGTAAACCGTGGTGGTCTTGAACGTCCGGTGGCGAAGGGAACGCACAATGGAAATCTCGCTCAGTTCGTGCGGGGTGGTGTAGTAATCCACCTCTGCCGGGCGCAGAACGGCCTGCCCGGTTGATAAATCCAGGTCGGTCACCAGGTAGCTCTCGCCCTGGTGCATATAGACTGCCCCCGGATGCACCCGGCTGAACGCCGAAGCCTCGTCCATCTCCTCCAGCTTGCGGTAGCCCTGGCTTTTGTCGACCAGCACAATGGGCCGACTGCCGATACTGCGAATGTTGACCCGCTCTGCCGGGTAATCCCGGCCCCGGTAGAACCACTGGTTCAGTTCCGGGCGGTAATCCAGAATACCCTGCTCCTCCAGCCGGGCCATCGCCTCGGCGAACCCTTCGCCGAACAGAGCCTCATCGTCCGGAGTCAGGGGGCGTTCGTGGGCGGCACAGGGCAGATGCTGTGCCAGGATATAGACGTTGTCCGGGTCAATCAGGGCGTGCTCGTGCGGGCGGCCAAAAAGCTGGTCCGGATGGCGCATAAAGTACTGGTCCAGCGGGTTGTCCAGCCCAATCAGCACGGCCAGCGAGCCGCTGTTGCCCCGCCCGGCCCGTCCGGCCTGCTGCCACAGACTGGCAATCGTGCCCGGATACCCCACCGACACCGTAGCGTCCAGGTCGCCCACGTCTACGCCCAGCTCCAGAGCCGATGTCGCGGTCACCCCCAGCAGGTCGCCCGTAAACAAGCGGCGCTCCAGCTCCCGGCGCTGTTCCGGCAGGTATCCGGCCCGGTAGGAGGCAATGCGCGCCGCCAGCGGCGGGTCTGTTTGCTCCAGCGACCGGCGAGCGTAGCGCAGAATCAGCTCCGCCGTCACCCGCGCCCGCGTAAAGGTAATATTGCGCACCCCGTGGCGCACCATTTCGGCAAACAGCAGGGCGGCCTCAGTGTTGGGACTGCGGCGGGTCGTTTTGGCCGGGTCAATAAAAGGGGGATTCCACAGGGCAAACAGCCGGGTCGCCTGGGGAGCCGTGTCCTGGTCGACCACCACGGGCTGGCGTCCGGTCAGCCGGGCCATATGCTCGCCGGGATTGGCAATTGTGGCCGAACAGCACACAAACTGCGGGGCACTGCCGTACAGCCGGCACAGCCGGTTGAGCCGGCGCAGAACCACCGCCACGTGACTGCCAAACACGCCCCGGTACACGTGGGCCTCGTCTACCACCACAAACTTGAGATGCCTGAAAAAGTCGGCCCACAGGCGGTGGTTGGGCAGAATGCCGACATGCAGCATGTCGGGGTTGGTCAGGATGACATGCGCCTCCCGCCGCAGGCGGGTGCGACTGCGGGGGGGCGTGTCGCCATCGTACACGCCAAAGCGGATGTGGGTCTGCCGGGGGTAGCGCAGGGCCTTCAGCCGGCCGGTCAGCTCTTTGAGACTGCGAAGCTGGTCCTGGGCCAGGGCTTTGGTGGGAAACAGGTAAAGCGCCCGGCTGTGCGGGTCGAGCAGAATCTGCTCCAGGACGGGCAGGTTGTAGGCCAGGGTTTTACCGCTGGCCGTGCCGGTTGCCAGGATGACATCCTGACCGCGGCGGGCCGCATTGATGGCCTCGGCCTGGTGGCGGTAGAGCCGGTCCGCACCGCCGGCCTTTACCGCTTCTACCAGCGACCGGGCCAGCGGCTTCTCCAGCGACGCGTACTCCGGCGGTCGGGGCGGAATGTGCTCCACGTGGACAAGCTGACCCTGGTAAAATTTCTGCTTTTTGAGGGACTTCAGAAAGGCGGCAGGGTTCATCGGGTTACAGCTTCAGCAGGTTTTGGGCATTTTCTCCCAGCACCCGGCGCAGTTGGTCTGCCGGCAGGCCGGCACTGCGCACCTCGGCCAGCAGGTCGGCAAAACCGGGGGTGCGGGTACGGCGGGGATACAGCAGGAGCGGATAGTCCGAGCCGAACAGGATTTTTTCCGCGCCCACGGCCTCCACCGCCAGCCGGTACACCTCTGGCCGGTACAGCAGAGGGATGGCCGCGGTGTCGTAATAAACGTTGCGCATTATTTTACGCACCGTGCGGTTCAGCTCGTAAAACGGCAGGAGACCGCCCAGATGGGCCAGAATCAGCTTCAAGTCCGGGTACTGCTCGGCCAGCCAGACATAATCCTGCAGAGGGGTTACGGCCCGGCCCGGATAATCGTGACCCACCGGCTCCGCGCCGTGCAGGCAAACGGGGATGTCCAACTCCAGGGCCAGTTCGACCACCGCCAGGAAGGGTTCGTCCCGCATAGAGTGACCCTGAGCATAGGGCAGAATCTCGCCAATGCCCCGCAGACCGCTGTCTACGGCCCGCTTGACCTCGTCCAGGGCCTGCTGGCCGGCCAGGGGCTGGACGGTGGCAAAGCCTGTCAGGCGGTCGGGGTACTGCCGGCAGTAGCGGATAGTCCAGTCGTTCTGCACCACGCAGGTTTCGTGGTGGCGGAAGTAGATGCCCTGGATGACCACCCGGTCGATGCCGGCCGCGTCCATATCGCGGATGAGCTGGTCTACCGTGGCCCAGCCCTGGATGGTTTTCCCAGAGGGGTTATCGCCGACCAGCGCGCCCCAGTACGGCTCGTCCATCCGTCTGGCCCAGCCGACCGGGTCGGCCATTGCTTCCGGAGGGTACATGTGGATATGGGTGTCGATAATCATATTTCCTATCCCGCCCCCGATATTATATCAAATTCAGCCCGTGGCGGCGAAATTGACGTCTGAGCCAAAAACACAGCCGGATTCATTGCCCGGACATCGGGGATATGTTATAATTCTCTCTTGCAACGCCCCAGATTCAAGACTGCACAAGGACAAGAAAGGCATGAGAATAGCACTGGATGCAATGGGCGGCGACCGGGCGCCGGAAGCGACGGTTCACGGGGCAGTCTGGGCCGCCCGTGATTTTGGTATCACCGTACAGTTGGTGGGCAAACCCGATGTTATCGAAGCAGAGCTGGCAAAACACCAGACTGCCGGTCTGGATTTGCCCATCATTCCCGCCAGCGAAGTCATTGAAATGGACGAGCACCCCTCCGCGGCGGTCAAAAGCAAAAAGGATGCCTCGATGGTGGTGGCAGTCCGGCTGGTGAAGGAAGGGAAAAGCGATGCGTTTGTCACCGCCGGGAACTCCGGCGGTGCGCTGGCCGCGGCGATGTTCGGCCTGGGACGTATCAAGGGCATCAAGCGTCCGGCCCTCAGCACGGTATTCCCCACCGACTCCGAATACGGAGGCTGTCTGATGCTGGACATCGGCGCGAACACAGATGTCCGGCCCGAATTCCTGCTCCAGTTTGCCCTGATGGGGCATCACTACGCGGAAAAGGTGCTGAACATCCCCAACCCGCGTGTGGGATTGCTGTCTACCGGCGAAGAAGAAAACAAGGGCAACCAGCTTATCCAGGAAACCACCCCCCTGCTGAAGCGGAGCGGTCTCAACTTCATCGGCAACGTCGAGGGCAAGGATATTCCTGCCGGCCTGGCCGATGTGGTAGTCACCGATGGCTTTACCGGCAATGTGTATATCAAAGGTGCACAGGGGGTGGCTTCCATCATTCAAAAAATTCTCATCCGGGAAATCAAGGCCCGGCCAATGGCCATGCTGGGCGCTTTGCTGGCCCGCGGGGCCTTGAAGGCTCTGCAAGCCAGGCTGGACTACCGGGAGTTCGGCGGGGGGCCTCTGCTGGGCGTCGATGGAATTGTGGTGGTGGCCCACGGCCGCTCCGACGGGTACGCCATCCGCAATGCCATCCGGGTGGCCCGCACTGCCGCCCAGCAGGGCATCGTCCAGGCCATCAAGCAGGGGCTGACCGAAGAAACGTTTCAGGCGGCGATGGAATCCCAACCGGCGGCCAGCCAAACCTGATACAGCAGTAGATACGGAGTCGAGGGTGACACAACCAGACATTCTGCAAAGGCAGGCTCAACGTCCCGCCTCGGAACGGGTGGTCATCACCGGGATGGGCGCGCTGACCGCCCTGGGGCATTCGGTGGATGAAACGTGGGACAATCTGGTGCAGGGACGCTCCGGCGTGGGGCCGATTACCCTGTTTGATGCCCACCATCTGGCGGTACGCATTGCCGCGGAGGTAAAAAACTTTAACCCGGAACAGCACTTTTCCCGCAAGGAGGCCCGCCGGATGGCCCGCTGTGCCCAGTTTGCCGTGGTTGCCGCCCGGCAGGCTGTGGCCGATGCCGGGCTGACCTACCCGTTTGACGATACCTTTGCCGAACGGTGCGGCGTTCTGCTGGGGACGGGGATGGGCGGCTTCGACCGGGCTGAACAGGGCATCAAGACCCATCTTCTGGAAGGGCTGAAAAAGGTCAATCCGTTTTCCCTGCCGGCCTCCCTGCCCAACCTGGCCGCGTTTCACGTTTGCGTGGAGCTGAACGCCCAGGGATACAGCAACACCACGGCCACCGCCTGCGCCGCAGGAACCATTGCCCTGGCCGAAGCGGCAGAGGTCATCAAACGGGGACGCTGTGACGTTATGATTGCCGGCGGCGTGGAAGGCGCGCTGACCGAAACCACCATCGCCGGGTTCATCATTATGCGCGCCCTGGCTGCGCGGAACGAAGACCCTGCCGGAGCCTGCCGCCCCTTCGACGCCACGCGCGATGGCTTTGTCGCCGGGGAGGGCGCGGCTATCTTTGTCCTGGAGCGGCTGGACCACGCCCTGGCCCGCGGGGCCACCATCTATGCCGAGATACTGGGCAGTGCCCACTCCTCCGATACGTACCACATCGCCGCGCCAGACCCCAAAACCCGCGGTGCTATCCGGGCCATGCAGTGGGCGCTCAAGGATGCCGGCCTGTCGCCCGAACATATTGACTACATCAACGCCCACGGCCCCGGTACTCCCCTGGGCGACGCGGCCGAAACGCGGGCTATCAAGGCCGTTTTTGGCGACCGGGCCTACCAGATTCCGGTTAGCTCCACCAAGAGTATGCTGGGCCATTCCCTGGGAGCGGCCGGAGCAATCGAGGCCCTGGCGTGTGTCAAAACTATCCAGACCGGCATCATCCACCCCACCATCAACTACCACCACCCCGACCCGGAATGCGACCTGGACTACGTGCCCAACCAGGCCCGCCGGCAGAGGGTCGATATTGTGCTGTCTAACTCCTTTGGTCTCGGTGGGCAGAACTCGTGTCTGGTGCTGGCCCGGCCTGCGACCGACTGGTAATGGGAGAATATGGATATTCAAAAAGAGCTGGAACAAATTATTCAAATTATTATTGATACGGCGTAACTGTTCAGGCCCAGAGAAAAATCCGGTAAAATGTCATCAATTCCGGCCCTCTCACGTAAAACGTAAATCGTAACCCGTAATTTCCCGTCTTTACGTTCTACGTGTTACGTTCTACGTGTCACGTTTTACGCCTGATTGTCGGAAAAATGACCGGCTCAAGAAATAGTCAGGGCGAATAATCATTCGCCCTAACAAACCACGAGTTTACGAATGAATCGCGGGGCAAACATTCGGGTATTCGTGTTCTATTCGTGGATGGCTGAACAGTTACCAGAGTAACAAAATTCATTACAGGCAGGAGTGCATAATCTTGAAAGCAATCACCAACACCGACATCATTGAAAGCCGGGCCAGGTGGGCCCGCCGCATTGCCCCATTGACCCTCCTTTTCCTGATTGGCGGCCTGATTACCAACTTTATGAGCCTCAGCCGGCCAGAATATTTCCAGCCTACCCTCCTCCTGCTGGCCCTGGGATTCGTCTTTGCCACCGTCAGCTCATATCTGACCGCCCGCTGGGTACGCGAACCCCGCGCCGACCAGATTCTGAGCAACCTGCTCAAAAAATTCAGCAACGATTTCATCCTGTTCAACTACACCGGCCCCGCCCCCCATATCCTGCTGACCCCCACCCGCCTCTACGTCATCGCCGTAAAACAGCACGACGGCAAAATCTCGGTGAAAGGCCGGCGATTTGCCCGCAAGTTCTCCTGGAAGCTGTTCTTCCGCTACTTTGCCGATGAGGGCCTCGGCGCCCCCGCCTCCGAAACAGAAAACGGAGTCAACAAGGTGCAGAAACTGCTGGCCCAGGAACT
This sequence comes from Chloroflexota bacterium, assembly GCA_003694775.1. GTDB lineage: Bacteria > Chloroflexota > Anaerolineae > 4572-78 > J111 > J111. The sequence continues at coordinate 10,049 of RFJV01000273.1, forward strand.
TTCTCCCGAAGAAATGCCCGAAATCCATCCTCTGGTGCTCTTTACCAACAAGGCCGTGGAGCTGGATATCGACCAGCCGGCCGTACCCGTTCTGCGCGGTAGCGAATTCAAAACCTTTATCCGGGAGGAAAACAAGCAGAAGCGAATCTCAAACGCCCAGCGGCAAACCATTACCCGTCTCCTCGGCGGGCAGTGGGCCTGA
>RFJV01000274.1 GCA_003694775.1 Chloroflexota bacterium
GATTGGGGATTGGGCGATTGGAGATTCATCCCGCATCCCACTTTTCCGGAGGATATTATGACCATCACCATTACCCAGGTAGACGCCTTTACCGACCAGCCTTTCCGGGGCAATCCGGCCGCGGTCTGCATTTTGCCCACGGCCCCGGACGAATCCTGGATGCAGGCGGTCGCCAGAGAGATGAACCTGTCCGAGACCGCTTTCCTGGTGCCCCGCGGCGACGGGTTCAACCTGCGCTGGTTTACTCCCGCGGCCGAGGTAGACCTGTGCGGGCACGCCACCCTGGCCAGCGCGCACGTTCTCTGGGAGCGGGGCTACCTGCCGCCCGACGCGGCGGCCCGCTTCCACACCAAAAGCGGCCTGCTGACCTGCCGCAAGCAGGGGGACTGGATTGAGATGGACTTTCCGGCAGAACCGGCCCAGCCGGTTGACCCGCCGCCCGCGCTGGTGGAGGCGCTGGGCGTTCAGCCGGTGTATACCGGGCAGAACCGGATGGATTTCCTGGTGGAGCTGGATTCCGAGGAGACGGTGCGCCAGCTCCGGCCCAACTTCAGCCGGCTGGCCGACCTGCCCTGCCGGGGCGTCATCGTCACCGGACGGGCCGCGTCCGGGCCGTACGATTTTGTCTCCCGCTTTTTTGCCCCCAATGTGGGCGTCAACGAAGACCCGGTGACCGGCTCGGCCCATTGCTGTTTGGGGCCGTACTGGCAGACCCGGCTGGGCAAAACGGAATTTCTGGCCTACCAGGCCTCCCCGCGCGGCGGGGTGGTTCGGGTGCAGATTCACGGCGACCGCGTCATTCTCGGCGGTCAGGCCGTTACCGTACTGAAAGGAGAACTGGTATGAAACTGCTCATTCTGGGAAGCGGGCTGATGGGGCCGGCCGCGGCCTACAACGCCCTCAAGGACCCGCAGGTCAGCCAGGTGGTGCTCTGCGACGCCAGCCAGGCCGCGCTGGAGGCCGGTCTGCAGAAGCTGGCTTCGGTCGGGCAGAACCGCCGGCTGGGGGTTGTCCGGCTGGACCTGAACAACCAGGCCGCCACCATCGACCTGATGCGCAATTTCGACGCGGTGCTGTCGGCCTTGCCGCCGCCGGTCTGCCCCCTGGGCATCCGGGCCGCCATCCGGGCCGGCGTTCCGCTGGTCGACCTGTCCCACGCGGACGAGGGGCTTATCCCGGAAATGGAGCGCACAGAAGACACGTCCAAAGCAAAGGTTCTGCTGGGTTGCGGCGTGGAACCCGGCCTGACCGAAATTCTGGCCCGCCACCTGGCCGAAAAGCTGGACCGGGTAGACGAACTGCACATCAAGTGCGGGGGCATTCCGGAAAAGCCGGCCCCGCCGCTGGGCTACAAAATTGTCTTTGGCGGCCGCGAACTCCCGCTACACGAAAGAGACGGTCACGTGGTGGAAAATGGACAGCTCAAGCTGGTCCCCCGCTACTCCCGCGTGGAGCACACCACCTTCAACGGTGTCGGCAAGGTGGAGGCCTGGGTAGAGAACTTTATGCCCTGGTTGCTGAACCTGCCGGCCCTGCAAACCCTGCAAACCGGCACGCAGAAAACCGTTCGCTGGCCCGGCTACGCCGAAAAAGTGACCGTGCTGAAAGAACTGGGCCTGCTCAGCCTTCAGCCGGTCCAGGTCGATGGGGTGGAAGTAGCCCCCAAAAAGGTGGTCGACGCGGTGCTGTACCCCCGCGTCCGCCTGGAAGAGGGCGAACGGGACCTGACGCTGTTCCGGGTGGAGGTCAGCGGGCAGAAGAACGGCCAGCCGGCCCAACTGCGGGTCGAAATGGTAGACCGGTACGACCCGCAGACCGGCTTCACCTCCATGGCCCGGACGACTGCCTTTACCGGGGCCATCATCGCCCGGATGATAATGCGGGGCGACCTGCCGGTTCAGGGTCTGCAAACACCGGAACAGGTCATCACCGGCTCCCTGTTCGACCACCTGCTGGCGGAGCTGGAGCGGGAAGGTATCCGGTTTGCATTTGAAGAGGCTGGGGACTAGGGGGTGGAGATTGGAGATTGGAGATTGGAGATTGGAGATTGGGGATAGGAAAATGACCGGGACACTTTTGATGGGATTGGTATCGATAATGCTGTTGTCCGGCGGGCAGACCGCCTTGAAATACGGCCTGAATGCCATCGGCGGGGTGAACCTGGCCGATGGCCCGCTGACCCTGCTGAAGCTGTTCCAGACGCCGTGGGTCATCGTTGGCTTTGGGCTGTACGCGGTCAGCTCTGTGCTGTGGCTGGATGTGCTGTCGAAGCTGGATTTCAGCCTGGCCTTCCCGATGGTCGGCCTGACCTACGTTTTTACCCTGCTGATTGGCTACTTCTTCTTTGGTGAAGCGGTCGGCTGGGAGAGAATCCTGGGTGTGGCTCTGATTGTCAGCGGGCTGTTCTTCCTGGTGCAAAGCAGTGGATGATAGCCTGAACCCGAAACAAGCCGCAGAAAATTCTGCGACTATCATCTCTCCGTAGTTTACGGTATAATATATCCGGGAGGCAAAGTATCGTGGCTAAAAACCCTCTCGCTGAAGTTTTTGGCTTTCCACCGGATAACTTGTCTGACACGGCAGAACGGTACCGCCGGAATAAATTATGTCCGTACAACAACAAACTTACGGTTCGCTCATTTTTTAGGCACTTACAAGAATTTGATATACCCCTATATATTGTGTTACTGGCTTACTAATCCTATATGTAGGCTACCGGTAAAAGA
>RFJV01000275.1 GCA_003694775.1 Chloroflexota bacterium
CCGCCGAACCGGTAGGCGGAGCATCCCGATGCCCGCCGGGGTGGTTGCCTGACCCGCCCGGCATTGGGATGCCGGGGCTACCAAATTTTCATTCGCGTTATCGTCCCGCCAGGGACTGCCGCACTCCCTGTTTTTTCAATCATCGGCACAGAATCGTAACTCTTTAGCGTTTTATGTGTTTTTATAAAATTGGGGTCAAACAGCATCGGTTGAATCCAGAATATAAAAGTAGCATACGGCCCGGCAGATTACAAATTTAAATACCGCCAAAGCCGGGACTTTTGACCAAATTTTAAGGTTAGCCCCGCCCTTGCCTCCCGTTCCGGCCCGTGATACAATTCTATACTGCATTCTTTTCCCTGGAGATTCACCAATGGACTTTTTAGCCGGCCTGAACCCGGCCCAACGCGAAGCGGTCACCACCATCGAAGGCCCGGTGCTGGCGCTGGCCGGCCCCGGTTCGGGCAAAACACGGGCGCTGACGCACCGCATAGCTTACCTGGTGCAGGAGGTCGGCGTGGCCCCGTGGAACATTCTGGCGGTCACATTTACCAACAAGGCCGCCCGCGAAATGAAATCCCGCCTGGAGCAGATGCTGACCCCCAATCAGGTCCAGCGGGTCAGTGTGGGTACGTTCCACGCCCTGTGTGCCCGCTGGCTTCGGCGGGACGTTGAAGTTCTGGGCTACTACGACCCCAACTTTGTTATTTACGACACCTCGGACCAGGAATCGGTCATCAAGCAGGCCATCCGCGACCTGAACCTGGACGAAAAAAGCTGGAAGCCGCGCTCCATCCATTACGCCATTTCCCGCGCCAAAAACGAAATGGTCACCCCGGACAAATTCCCGGCCCGGACCTACCAGGAAGAAATCATCGCCCGCGTGTACGAGCGCTACCAGCAAATTCTGGTGCAGAACAACGCCCTGGACTTTGACGACCTCCTGCTGACCGTCCACATCCTGTTCCGGCGGTTCCCGTCGGTGCTGGAGAAGTACCAGCAGACCTACCTGCACGTGATGGTAGACGAGTTCCAGGATACCAACATGGTCCAGTACGAGCTGACCAAGATGCTGGCCGGCGGTCACCGCAACATCTTTGTGGTGGGCGACCTGGACCAGAGCGTCTACTCCTGGCGCGGGGCCGATTACCGCAACGTGCTCCGCTTCCGCGAGGACTTTCCAGACCACAAACTCATCCGCCTGTCGCAGAACTACCGCTCCACAGAAACCATTCTCAAGGCGGCGCGGGCGGTCATCCAGAAGAACAAAAACCGGATTGATAACGACCTGTTCACCGCCCGCGGGCAGGGGGTCGGCATCCGGATTGTAGAAGCCTACAACGACCAGGAAGAGGCCCGCTTTGTGGTGCAGGAAATCGAGCGGCTGACCGCATCCGGCGAGTTCAGGCTGGGCGATTTTGCGGTGATGTACCGCACCAACGCCCAAAGCCGGGTGCTGGAAGAAGCCTTTATCAGCCACGGTATGCCCTATCTGCTGGTGCGGGGCACACGCTTTTACGACCGCAAGGAGATTAAGGACGCCCTGGCCTACCTGCGGCTGGTGCACAACCCGGACGACAGCGTCAGTCTGGCCCGGATTATCAATACGCCCCCGCGCGGCATTGGGGCCAAAACCATCGCCGACCTGAACCGCTGGGCCTTTGAGCTGGGCATGTCGCCGGGCGAGGCCATTCGCCGACTCACCGAGGCTTCTGCTTCGGAAGACCCGGCAGAAAGCCTGGCCGACCTGCCGGTGGCGCCGCCCTTCCGGGGCCGGGCGACTAAGGCGCTGGCAGAGTTTGGCCGCCTGCTCAATACCCTGCTGGCGGCCCGCGGCCGGCTGACGCTGGTCGAGCTGATTGACCTTATGCTGGCCCGCAGTGGGTACAAAACATTCGTCAAGGACGGCACGCCGGAAGGGGAGGACCGCTGGGAGAACCTGATGGAACTGCGCCGTAAGGCCGAATCGTACGGCGGGGCCAGTGCCGAGGAGACGCTCGGTATGTTTCTGGAAGAGGTGGCCCTGGTCTCGGACGTGGACGCGCTGGCCGAGGAGGGCGCGGCCCCGGCCCTGCTGACCCTGCACACGGCCAAGGGGCTGGAGTTTCCGGTGGTGTTTATGGTCGGGATGGAGGAAGGGCTGTTTCCCCACAGCCGCAGTATGCAGGATGCGGAGGCTATGGAAGAGGAGCGCCGGCTGGCCTACGTGGGCATCACCCGCGCCGCAGACCGGCTCTACCTGACCCGCGCCTTCCGCCGTTCCACCTACGGCTACGATGAGCCAACCACACCGTCCCGCTTTCTCAAGGATATTCCGCCCGACCTGCTGGCAGACGACCGGCCGCGTGCCCGGAAAAGCCGGTCCACCGGACTGCGCCGGGAAAGATTCCAGCCGCCCGCGCCGGCCCCGGCGCCCCGCACCAGCACCTTCCGTATCGGCGACAAGGTGTACCACCGCAAGTTCGGTGAGGGGACGGTTATCCACGTGGAAGGTACAGCCGGCGATGAGATTGTCCAGGTGGCCTTTGAAAATCAGGGCATCAAAAAGCTGGCCGTCAGCGTGGCCCCGCTGGAAAAGCGGTGATTTGACCGGGCCGCTGTTTTGCCCCTTCTTCTGCCTTATGCTATAATTTCGCGCGGTCTCGACGGCGGCAGGCCATTGGAGCCGCATCCTTTAACAAATTAGCTGGGGAGGTGCCAGAGCGGTCGAATGGGGCGGTCTCGAAAACCGTTGTGGGCTTCTCGTCCACCGTGGGTTCGAATCCCACCCTCCCCGCCAGATTCAATGATTCAATTCTCAATGAGCCAATGAGCCAATGAGCCAATGGGCTCAATGAGCCAGTGAGCCAATGAGCCAATGAGCCAATGGGGTCAATTGATAATTGATAATTGGCTTATTGGTAATTGATAATTGGCTCTTTGAACACGGAGAGGTCGCATAGTCTGGCCGAGTGCGCACGATTGGAAATCGTGTGGGCGTAACAGCCTCGAGGGTTCAAATCCCTCCCTCTCCGCCTGAAAACAGCACAGGGCGGTTGCCGCCCGTCTGGAGTGAGGGCAACCGGACAGCGTTGATTGTTGGGTCCTGCGCGACAGGAGGCTACGAACCAGGTCAGGTCCGGAAGGAAGCAGCCTTAAGTAGTTACTTCTGGGCGACGCAGGGGCGCCTGGCATGAGCTGTCCGGTTGCCGTCACCCTGGATACCCCACCGGGCCTGAAACGGCTCGTTTTTTTTGTTCTTTTTTCCCCTAAACATTTTGGTAATCGTGCCGATAATAAATAGAGACCGGAAATTCACCCAAAATTCGGCATCA
>RFJV01000276.1 GCA_003694775.1 Chloroflexota bacterium
AAAACCGCCTTAACCGTTTTTGATTCCGGAATTCCCAGAAACTCGGCCAGTTGGGCAATGGTCTTACAGCCGGGCGTATGCACCTCTTCCAGAGGAAGCGGCTCTTCCTGCGGCGGCGTGCCCTTATCGAACACGGCCTTTTCGGCGTTGGCCCGGTACTTGCCGTCACTGCTGATGAAGATGGTATCCTCGCCGTTCTCGCTGAGGACCATAAACTCGTGCGACATACTGCCGCCCATCATCCCGGAATCGGCTTCCACTTCCACGGTTTCCAGGTTGCAGGCGGCAAAGATATTGCGGTAGGCCTGCACCATCTTGGGATAGAAGCGGATGATGTCCTCCTCGTCGGCGTGGACAGAGTAGGCATCCTTCATAATGAACTCGCGCACCCGGATGAGACCCCCGCGCGCCCGCGGCTCGTCCCGCACTTTGGTCTGGATGTGGTAAACCAGGATAGGAAGCTGTTTGTAGGAATACAGCTCGGTGCGGAGAATGTCAGACAGGGCTTCCTCGTGGGTCATGGCCAGGGCCATATCGTGGTTGGCCCGGTCCTTAAAGCGCACCAGTGCCGGCCCTACGCTGTCCCAGCGGCCCGTCCGCTTCCAGATTTCACCGGGATTCAGCACCGGCATCGACATCTCCTGGCATCCCAGGGCGTCCATTTCCCGGCGGAAGATGTCCATAATCTTTTTGCTGACCCGCCAGCCCAGCGGCATCTGGGTATAGATACCGGAAGCCAGCGGCTTGATGAATCCCCCCCGCTGGAGCAGGCGATGGCTGATAATTTCTGCATCCGCGGGGTCTTCCCGCAACGTTCGACCAAACAATCGTGAAAAACGCATCGTCTCCCTCGGCAACAAAAATGCCGCCTGTGCAGGTCGGCAAAATTTTATGTTGGAACAAGTATAACACGAAAATACGAAAATACGAAAACACGAAAGGCGCGAAAATCCGTGTTTGTTTATCGTGTTCGGTTTTTCGTGCTATAATGTATACGTCCAATAAAACCCAATCCTCATCACCCTGCCTGCCGGGCTGGTTCCGGCGGCCCAAGAAGAGGGGGACCCCCAATCACAAAAGGAGTGAACGATGGAAGACCTGCGAAATTCCCTGTCCGGTCGTCGAAGCGGACTGGACCTCCTGCTGAGCAAAATTCCGGGCTACGGCGGCTACCGGGATAAGGAACTGCGCCGCGAAGCCGACCAGAAACTGCGCCTCTACCTGGCCGACCAGTTCAGCCAGCAGTTGCGCCGGGCCGAGGAAGTCAGCCAGCAGATGCTGACCGGCCCCGGACTGAGCCAGCTGGCCGAGATGGGACAGGCCAATACCCGTCTGCAAACCCTCATCGACCGGGTAAAAACCGCCTCCCAGGGCTACACCGGCTTTTTCGATGCGGTCAAAATTGGCGACGAAGAGCTGGACCGGCTCTACGAGTTCGACGAGAACATGCTCCATACGGTGGACGACATCGCCGCCGCGCTGGAGGCCCTGCAGGCCGCCCTCGACGCCGGCGAAACCGACAAACTGGCCCCGGTGGTGCGCCGCTATGCCCGCGCCATTTCCGATGCCGCCACCACCTTTGACCGCCGGAAGGAAATTCTGGCCGGACTGGGTTATTGATGACCCTGCTTCCTGTCGCTTTGCTACCCTGCTACTTTGCTACTTTGCTACTTTGTAAAAGGAGGCTTTTTCCATGGCATTATCTGAAGTAATTGAACTACCACGCGAAATGCGAGACCGGATTGTCCAGCGCTGGCCGGAGCACGGCGAGGGGCGGATAAAGCTGGGCGCGCAGTTGATTGTCCAGCAAGGACAGAACGCGGTCTTTTACCGGGACGGCAAATCCCTGGACGTGTTCGGCCCCGGACGGCACACCCTGACCACCGCCAACGTCCCCCTGCTGACCAAATTCATCAGCCGGCTGGGCTTTGGCGTAGACAGCATCTTCTCCGCTAACGTCTATTTTGTGGCCATGCGGGAATTTCCGCAGGAAGGCTGGGGCACACGCCAGCCTATCGCCATGCAGACCCCCGGCCAGGGGCTGGGCTGGCTCCTGCTGGGCGCGCACGGAACCTTTGGCTTTGAAGTGTCCGACGCCAAGCGGGTGGTCGATACCTTTGTTGGCGGCGGGCAGGCCTCGCTAGACCTGCGGGCGGTTAAAACGCGGCTGGTCAACGCCATTGTCCAGGCCGCCACCGACTGGTTCGCCGAAGTGAATCCCGGCAACCTGATGAAGGCCCAGGCTATGCTGGACGAAATGGCGACCGCGGTCAAAATCAAGGCCCAACCCCAGTTTGAAGCAATGGGCATGGTGCTGAAAAATATCACCATCGGTGGTCTTAGCCCGCTGGAAACTTCGGCGGAAAAACTGCAGAAGATGGGCCTGCTGGACGCCAATATGTACATGCAGTTGAAAGCGATGGAAACCATTCAAGAGGCGTCCAAAGGCGGTGGCGGCGGAAGCGGCGCGGGAATGGGCGTAGGTCTGGGGGCCGGAATGGGCGCCGGCGCGGCGATGGGCCAGATGATGAGCGGCATCCTCGGCGGCCAGCCCCAGCAGTCCCCCGCAGGCCAGCCCGCGGCTTCTTCCGGGCCAAAGGAGTTCCCGCCGATTATGGGCGTTACCGAGGCCGCGGAATACCTGGGCGTGGCTGTGGAAGATGTCGTCCAGCTCTGCATGTCGGGCGAACTGAAAGCCAAAAAGATTGGCAGTCAGTACCGCATCAGCAAAGCCGCCATCGACGAGTTTATGAACAGCTAAACCGACAGGTCGCCATCCCGTGCGACAGCCACGCTTTTTTCTGAAGTTGGCCCTTTTTTTCCTGCTCACCCTGGCCGCGGCCCTGGCCGCGGTCGGGGTGTACGCCTCGGAATCCATTGCCGCGGCCATTATCACCCCCGGCGGCCAGCCTGTGACCGGCTCGCCGGGGGATTACGGCCTGACCTACCGGGAGGTGACCCTCACCACCGCCGACGGTCTGCGCATCTCCGGCTGGTATCTGCCCGGACGGACCCCCAACGCGGTCATTCTGGCCCACGGCATCGGCGGCAACCGGCAGGAGCTGTTTCCCGCGGCCATTATGCTGGTCGAAGCCGGCTACCACGTGCTGACCATCGACCTGCGCGGCTATGGCCGGAGCGAGGGCACGGTCCGCACCTTTGGCTACACCGAGGCCCTGGACATTCAGGCCGGCGTCGATTTTCTGCTGGACCAGCCGGGCATCCGGCACGTGGGCGCAATGGGCTTTTCGCTGGGCGGGGCTACCATCATCCGGGCCGCCCGCCTGGACGACCGCATCGAGGCGCTGGTCATCCTCAGCAGTTTCGACACCCTGGAGCACGCGGCCCGCGACCAGTTCCGGCAGGTCCCCGACCCGTTCGGCTGGATGCTGACCCGGCTGGTCATCCGGGCCGCTGAACGGCGGGTCGGCCTGAAAATTGGGCAGGTCAACCCGGCGCAGGATTTGGCCGAGATGTCGCCCCGGCCCGTGTTTATCATCCACGGCCTGAACGACCCCCTCTTTCCGCCGACGCGCGGGCAGGCCCTGTTCAACGCGGCTCCAGGCCCCAAACGAATCTGGCTGGTTGAGGGCGTGGGCCACGAACTGCCGCTCAACCATCCCCAGGAAGCGCGGCAAAAAGTACTAATCTTTTTCCAGGAGGCTTTTACCGACCCGCATGAGCCAGAGAATTGACCACCGGGCCAGCGACCAGCTTCGCCCGGTCCGTTTTATTCCTCACTACACCCGCTACGCCGAAGGCAGTGTCCTGATTGAAACCGGGCATACCCGCGTGCTGTGCAACGTATCGGTAGAAGACAAAGTCCCCGCCTGGCGCGAAGAATCGGGCGGCGGCTGGCTAACCGCCGAATACGGTATGCTTCCCCGCTCCACCCACCAGCGAATGCCCCGCCAGCGGGGCAGTGAAAGCGCCCGCGCCCAGGAAATCCGCCGCCTGATAGGCCGCTCGCTCCGGGCCGCGGTCAACCTGGACCTGCTTGGCCCCCGCACCCTCACCGTAGACTGCGATGTCATCCAGGCCGACGGCGGAACCCGCACCGCCAGCATCACCGGTGGCTATGTGGCCGTGGCCCTGGCCCTGCGCCGGCTTATCGAGGCTGGCGTGGTGCCGCCGGAGGTGCTGGTCACCCCCGTGGCCGCGGTCAGCGTGGGGGTGGTCAACGGGGAGCTACTGCTGGACCTGTGCTACGAGGAAGACGCCGCGGCCGAGGTGGATTTCAACGTGGTAATGACCGGCGAAGGCCGGTTCATCGAAGTGCAGGGCACAGCCGAAGGCGCGGCCTTCGACCGGCAGACGCTGGACCGGCTGATTGACCTGGCCCAGCGCGGCATCCGCGAACTGCTGGGCCGGCAGGCTGACCTGCTGGCCGGGGTGGGGAGTGGAGGTTAGAGATTGGAGATTAGGAGATTAGGAGATTGGAGATAGGGGATATGTCCGACAAAGCTTCACGATGGCCGTTTACCCCCTTGCAAACCGCCGTTCTGGCCGTACTGGCGGTGGTTCTGTGCCTGGTCTGTGGTGGAAGCGGCACAGTGCTGGCCCTCTACTGGAACCGCCTGCCGGTCAGCGGTCTGGCGGCCCGGCCCACGCCCACCCCCTTACCGCCTATGCCGACCCCCACCGTCACGCCGATACTTATCCCCACGCCCCGGCCCACCGTTCCCCTGCCCCAGGCCGCGCCCACCCTGGCCCCGACACCCACGGCCACCTATGCCGTGGCCCCGGAATTCATCAACCGGGACAAAATCCGCGAAATCAGCCAGTTTGTGGAGCAGTGGCGCGAACTCAGCCTGCCCGCGCCCCTGCCGATTGAATTTCTGACCCGCCGGCAGGTCGCCGAGCAGTACCGGTCAGAATCGCTGGACCGGGAAACGCTGGAAGCCATCCGCACCCAGCAGGAATTCTACCGCGCCCTCGGCTTGTTGGAGCCGGGGGTGGACCTGGTCGAGGCGGCCTTGCAGTCTCAGGCGGATATTCTGCTGGGCTACTACAACCCGGACGAGCAAACTATGTACATCATTGCCGAATCGGTGAATATGTTTGCCGAGGAGGAGATGACCTACGCCCACGAGTACACCCACGCCCTGCAGGACCATTATTTTGACCTGCAAACCTACCTGGCGCAGGATGTTTCTGCCGACGCGCAGTTGGCGGCCCGTGCCCTGCCCGAAGGGGACGCCAAACTGGTGCAGGACCTTTTCACCTACCAGAACATCACCCGCGACCAGCTTGAATACACCGTGTACCGGTACATGTTTCAGGAACACCCCACCCTGGAAGGCGTATCCCCCGCGCTGGGCATTTTTACCTTCTTCCCCTACACCGCGGGCGAATATTTTGCCATCTACCTGTTTTTTGAAGGCAACTTCACCTGGGAGCGGGTCAACCAGGCGTACCGCAATCCGCCGGTCTCCACCGAACAGGTGATGCACCCGGAAAAATACCTGGCCGGCGAGCGGCCTGTCCCCATCACCCTGCCCGACCTGTCGCCGGTGCTGGGGGGTGATTGGCGCGAGCTGGACCGGGACGTGCTGGGCGAGGCCGGCTTTCTGGTCTGGCTGGTCGACCAGATTGACCAGCAGACCGCTATCGACGCCGCGGCCGGCTGGGGCGGCGACGCCTACACCCTCTGGGTCAACAACCAGGACCAGCGCGTCCTGGCGTCGCTGTCGCAGTGGGACGCGGCAGGCGAAGCGGTTGAATTTGTGAATGCCTTTGCCGCTTACATGGACAGCCGGGAAATGGATGGCGGGGCTAAAAGCTACCAGGACGGTCCGGCGCAGGTGTGGGAATACGCCGGCGGCGTGTCGCTCCTGAGCCGTCGCGGGGCGCAGGTGCTCATCATCGTGGCCCCGGATGTGCCTACCCTCAACGCGGTCCGCGGCCGGTTTGCCGGATTTTGAATGGGAGAATTCCGAAACACATCCGCCAGAGCGGTGACATTTGCCAATTTTATTGTTTTGCGGTAGCCTCAAATTTTCCCAATGGTAACTGCTCAGGTTTGGGGACACTATTTCTTAAATCGGTCATTTTGCCGGGCCGGATTTTTCTCTTGGCCTGAACAGTTACGCCCAATGATATTACCGGTCGTCCGGAGAGACCAACCGCATCATCAACAAGGAGATTCTATGACGAAACCGTGGGAAAAATTTCTGGCCGAAAAGCTCATTGATGAAGAACAGCTCCAGACCCGTATCCGTGAGCTGGGCGAGCAGATTTCGCGCGATTACGAGGGGAAAGACCTGCTTCTGATTTGCATTCTCAAAGGAGGGGTCTCTTTTCTCACCGACCTGATGCGGCAAATTACCATCCCGCACGAAATTGATTTTATGGCCGTTTCCAGCTACGGGCGGGAAATCCGGGAGTCAACCGGCATTGTGCGGATTCTGAAAGACCTGGACCAGCCCATCGATGGCCGGCACGTGCTGATTGTGGAAGACATCATCGATACGGGGTATACGCTGAACTACATCACCCGCAACCTGGAAGCCCGGCGACCGGCCAGTCTGAAAATCTGCACCCTGCTGGACAAGGCCGAACGCCGGCAGGTCGACATGAAGATTGACTACACCGGCTTTGTCATCCCGGACAAGTTTGTTTTTGGCTACGGGCTGGACCTGGACGAAAAGTTCCGCAACCTGCCGTTCATCGGCGTGGTGAAGCCGGGAATGGTGGTGAAGTAAGCAGTCCCGGCGGGTCGCCCCTACTTTTTGGGCCGCTTCCACACTTCCGGCAGGCGACTGCGAGCCATATTGGCCCTGAC
>RFJV01000277.1 GCA_003694775.1 Chloroflexota bacterium
CCCGGCAACGGCCTGGACGATGACGGCAACGGCTACGTGGACGACGTGTACGGCTACGATTTTTACAACAGCGACTCCGACCCGACAGACGACCACGGGCACGGCTCGCACGTGGCCGGCATTGCCGGCGCGGTGGGCAACAACGGCACAGGGATTGCCGGCGTCAGCTGGTCAACCCGGCTGATGGCTCTGAAAATCTTGAGCAGTTCCGGAACCGGTACGCTGGCCGGTCTGGTGGAGGCCATCTACTACGCGGTAGATAACGGCGCCCAGGTCATCAACATCAGCGCCGGGGGAACCTGCTCCGCCACCTGGAACAGCCTGGTTCAGCCGGCCCTCGACGAGGCCGCGGCCAGGGATGTCCTGGTCGTTGCCGCGTCTGGCAACAGCAACAGCGCGGTTTTCTGCCCCGCGGCGATGAACCACGTGCTGGCCGTCGGGGCCACCAACCATTACGATACCCGCTGGTCCTGGAACAGCGCTCAGGGGTCCAATTTTGGCCCGGAACTGGATATCAGCGCGCCCGGCGAATACATCTACAGCACTCTCAACACCGGCGGCTACAGCTACAAAACCGGCACGTCGATGGCCTCACCCCACGCCGCGGGGCTGGCCGCCCTGCTCAAATCTTTTGACGATACCCTGTTCGCCGCAGACCTGACCAGTCTGCTCCAGACCACCGCCGACGACCTGACCCCGCCCCCGTCCGGCGGGAGCGACAACTGCGCCAACGCTTATCCCGGCTACAGCGGGTCGACCGGCTGGGACCCCTGCTTTGGCTACGGGCGCATCAACGCGGCGCGGGCGCTGAACGCCCTGGTCAGCCTGCAAACCTCCCCCCGGCAGACCCGCCTCCTTCTGGACGACCTGACCTCGACGACTGCGACCGCGTCTGTGCAGTTGACCTCCGGGGCCGGGCAAAGCCTGACCTGGACTGCAGTCATCTCGCCCGTGGTCAGTTGGCTGGGTTTAACACCGCCCGCGTCCGGGCAAATTTCGGCGGCCTCATCACCAGAAATGCTGACGCTCCAGGCAACCCGCCCGGCAACCTACGGCGTTTATTCGACCACCGTGGTTATCACCGGCACGGCAGGCTCCGGCGAGCCGCTGGGAAGCCGCACCACCGAGGTGGTGGTCAGCTATGTGCCCGAACTCCAGCGGTACTACCTGCCGCTGGTGGTCAAAAATGCCGTCTTCCTGCCCGACCTGGTGGTCGAGTCGTTGATTGCCACAAGCAACGCCGTGACCGTTACCCTGAAGAATCAGGGCCTGACCGCGGTCACCGATGCTTTTTGGGTGGATGTCTATTTTAACCCTGACCAGCCGCCGCAGGTCAACCAGCCGTGGCCGCTGGTTGCGTCCGCTGGCGCAGTCTGGGGAGTGACCGACCCGCTTCCTGCCGGGGCGGTGCTGACACTGACCACCGGCGGCCCGTACTATTTTGCCAGCCTCAGCTCCGCCCCGCCCCTGCCGGCGGGCGCGGCGGTCTATGCCCTGGCAGACTCGGTGAACTTTACCACCACCTACGGCGCGGTGCAGGAAGCCGATGAGGGGAACAACCGCTTTGGGCCGGTGATTTCCACCGCCAGTGTGGGAGGTCTGTCTGTTCCGGGCGACGCGCCGGCGGCGGGTCGGGCTGATTTGCCGGATAGGGAGATAGGGGATTAGGGATTGGAGATTGGGGATTTGGAGATTGGGGATTGGAGATTAGAGATTGGAGATTGGGAAAAGTGAGAAAATTATCCGGTCTGTTTTTTGCTCTGTTTATCGTCTTTTCGCTGGCGCCGGCAGTCTGGGCCGGAGGGCCGGAGCTTCAGCCGCCGGATGACCTGCCGTTTGTGCCAGGCGAGGTGCTGGTGAAGTTCCAGCCGCAGGTGGGCGCTCTGGGGGTGTTTTCCCTGCAAGCAGACGGGTTGGAGCCGCTGGAGACGATTCCCCACGCCAGTGTCATCCGGGTCCGGGTGGGAACGGGCCGGGAACGGCAGACCATTGCCGACCTGCTGGCCCGCGGGGACGTGGAATACGCCGGCCTCAACTACCGCGTCCAGGCCACGGATACCCCCAACGATACCTACTTTGCCTGGCAGTGGGCTTTACAAACCGGCTTCCTCGACGCGCCCTCTGCCTGGACAACCCACCACGGAACGGGAACTGTTACCGTGGCCGTGATTGACAGCGGTGTGGACCTGGACCACCCCGATTTGCAGGCCAACATTACCAGCGGCTGGGATTTTGTGGATGATGACAGTTTGCCGGATGATGCCTTTGGACACGGCACGCACGTGGCCGGCATCATTGCCGCGGTGGGCAACAACGGAATCGGCGTGTCCGGGGTTAGCTGGGGGGCCAGGATTATGCCGGTCAGGGCGCTGGACTCCTACGGTAGCGGAACCATCTCCGATGTAGCCAGCGCCATTTACTACGCCGTGGACAACGGGGCGCGGGTCATCAATATGAGCCTGGGCGCGGCGGGAACATCCTACCCCTGCACCGGTTTTGAAGTGGTGCGCGATGCCATGCAGTACGCCCTGAATCACGATGTCCTGGTGGTGGTGTCTGCCGGCAACGAGAGTGCGTCCGCGGTGAGCTGTCCCGCGGCCTACGACCAGGCTGTGGCCGTCGCGGCGACCAATTCCTCCGATACCCTCGCCTATTACTCCAACTTCGGCCCCCGGCTCGATATTGCCGCGCCGGGAAGTTCCATTTTCAGCACCCTGAGAGGAGGAAGCTACGGCTACATGAGCGGCACGTCGATGGCCGCGCCGCACGTGGCCGGGCTGGCCGCACTCATCTGGTCGTATACCCCCTCGCTCAGCAGGTCGCAGGTGCAGGAGCTTATCCAGACCTCCGCCGATGACCTGGGGTCGCCGGGCTGGGATGAGCAGTACGGCTACGGACGTATCAATGCGGCCAATGTTTTCCGGCTGATGGCTCCCCAGGCCACCGGCGTGTACCTGCCGGATAGCGGCGGCCTCGGCGGGTCCACCACCGACACCTATACCACAGTGACTATCACCACCCACAACCCCAAAACCATCACCTGGAGCGCGTCGCTGGTGCCGGCAGTTTCGTGGGTGGAAATTGTACCGCCCACCTCCGGACAGGTCTCCAGCGGGTCGCCCACCACCCTGACCCTGCACGGCATAGTTCAGCCCTCCTATTCTCCTGAAACCACCGCCCTGGTTTTGACCGGCGTCACCGGGGACGGGGAGCCGCTCCCCGATGTGGTTATCCCGGTGTATGTCTGGAAACAGCAAATCTTCCTGCCGCTGGTCTTCCGGTAGGCTTTTGGGACGAGTGTCCCATTGATTTTTGTGTTAAGACTGTGGTATTCTGGTAGAGAATGCTAGAACTTTAACAAGCGGGGGCAGACGCTCAGGTTACAGCAAGCAGATGGGGCGTGCCAGCCAGCACGGTCGAACCACTGC
>RFJV01000278.1 GCA_003694775.1 Chloroflexota bacterium
AGCCAACGGAGTCAATGATTCAATTTTCAATGAGCCAATGAGCCAATTATCAATGAGCCAATGAGCCAATTGAAAATTGATAATTGAATCATTGATAATTGAAAAAGCCTCCCGTCTCCAAACACCCTGCCGAGAGGGTTGTTGGGGACGAGAGGCTTTTGTCTCCCGCGGTGCCACCCCGCTTGAACCGGCGCCGAACAAAAAACCTCGTGTGAAACACGAGGTTTAGCCTCAAACGCCAGTTCCACTCTACGGATACGCAGCTTGTGCCCATCGATGGGCCGACAGCCTGAATATCCAGCTCCCAGGTAACGGTGGAGTCTCCGTTGCCGCCTACTGGCCGCGCCGGGCGCGGCGTTTGGGGCACAGCTCGTGGGCCCATTCACCGCCTGCGCACGTACCGGCTTCGCACCAACCGCCGGCTCTCTGAACGCCGCTTTGACGGCTACTCTTCCCAGTCATCGCCTTTGGGTATCAACTTGGCTACAAAGTTACCACATTTTGGCCGGTTTGTCAAGCGATTTTGCGACCGAGTTGCCGGAGTTCAACCGGCTACGAAATGGTCACCTTGACGTTGACTTCGCGGGCGCCGTTATCCGGCAGGGGGATGACCGTCCCTTCGATGGGCTGGCCGTCCACTTCCAGATGTACGGAACTGCCGTCGCCGGTGCGCTGTACCAAAATCCGGTAGGTGACGCCGCGGAAAAGGCGGACGGCTTTGAACCCGGCCCAGTGCGATGGAATCACCGGTGCTACCTGCAGGCCGTCGTACGCGGGGCGAATGCCCAGAATCCACTGGGTAATGGCCACGTAGTTCCAGGCCGCGGTGCCGGTGAGCCAGGAGTTTTTGGCTTCGCCAAAGGTGGGGGCGTCTCGCCCGGCAATCATCTGGGCGTAAACGTACGGCTCACAGCGGTGCAGGTCGCTCAGCTTTTCCCGCGCCGAAGGGTTGATGCGGCGGTAGTAGTCAAAGGCCCGGTCGCCGCGGCCCAGCCGGGCTTCGGCAATCATCACCCAGGGGTTGGTGTGGCAGAAAATACCGGCGTTCTCCTTGTAGCCGGGCGGGTAGGAGGAAATTTCGCCCAGGTGGAGGTAGTAGCGGGAGTAAGCCGGTTGCTGAAGGATGATGCCGTGCTCCGTCGCCAGCAGGTCGGCAGTGGAATCCAGGGCCCGGGCCGCCCGGCCATCCTCCAGGCCGATGCCGGCCATCACGCACATTCCCTGCGGTTCAATGAAGATACGGCCTTCCCTGCATTCCCGCGAGCCAACCTTGTGCCCAAAATCATCGTAGGCCCGCAGGAACCAGTCGCCGTCCCAGCCGTGATGGGCGACCGCGGTTTCCATCTGGGTTGCGGCCTGGCAGTAGAATTTGGCTTCATCGTCCAGGCCCCGCCGGCGGGCCAGTTCTGCCATTTCTCTGGCCGCCAGAACAAACAGGCCGGCAATAAACACCGACTCCGCCACCTTGCCGTCCTTGTTGGTGGTGGTCTGGAACGACTCGCCGGGTTCATCGGAGAAGGTGTTCAGGTTCAGGCAGTCGTTCCAGTCGGCGCGGCCAATCAGGGGCAGGCCGTGCGGCCCCCGGTTGTTGAGGGTGTAGTGAATGCTCCGCTGGAGGTGATGGTACAGCGGCTGTTCCGTGCCGGGGGCGTTGTCGTAGGGAACCGGCTCGTCCAGAATGGTCCAATCGCCGGTTTCTTTCAGGTAGGCGGACACGCTGAGCACCAGCCACAGCGGGTCATCATTGAAGTTACTGCCGATGGCATTGTTGCCGCGCTTGGTCAGCGGCTGGTACTGGTGGTAGGCGCCGCCGTCGGGAAGCTGGGTCGCGGCCAGGTCCAGAATGCGCTGGCGTGCCCGCTCCGGAATCATGTGGACAAAGCCCAGCAGGTCCTGGTTGGAATCGCGGAAGCCCATGCCGCGGCCAATGCCGGATTCAAAAAAGGAGGCGGAGCGGGACATATTGAAGGTGACCATACACTGGTAGGCATTCCAGATGTTGACCATCCGGTTGGTGTCGGTATCCGGGGTATCTACCTGGATGACCCCCAGCAGACGGTCCCAGTAGGCTTGCAGGTCTGCAAAGGCGGCCTGAACGGTATCCGGTTTGAGGTAGCGGGCAATCACCGGTTTGACCGTTTGCTTGTTGATAATCTGCGAGTCCGGCGGGTCGAACTTCTGGTCTTTGGGGTTTTCGTGGTAGCCCAGCAGAATGACCACCGTTCTCTGCTCGCCCGGCTGGAGCGGCATGGCAAAGTGATGTACGCCAACCGGCGCCCAGCCGTGGGCAATGGAACTGCTGGTCTGGCCCTTTTCCACTGCCTGGGGGCAGTCCCAGCCGCGGTAGGGGCCAAAAAAGGCTTCGCGCTGGGTCTCGAACCCCAGCAGAGGTTCGGAGCAGGCAAAGAAGGCAAAGTGATTGCGCCGCTCGCGGTACTCGGTTTTGTGATAAATCACGCCGTCTTCCACTTCCACTTCGCCGGTGCTGAAGTTGCGCTGGAAGTTGGTGGCGTCGTCCCAGGCGTCCCAGAGGCAGAACTCTACAAAGGAAAAGGCCGACAGGTCGGCGGGGGTATCGCGGTGGTTTGTCAGGGTCAGCTCCCAGACTTCCAGAGTCTGGCCCAGGGGGACAAAGTAGCGAATCTGGGCCTCGATTCCGGCAAAGCGGGAGCTAATGATGGTGTATCCCAGGCCGTGCCGGCAGGTGTATGCGTCCAGGTTGGAGCGGGTCGGCATCCAGGTGGGCGACCAGTACTGCCCGGTCTGGTTGTCGCGGAGGTAGATGTACCGTCCGCCGGCATCGAGGGGGACGTTGTTGTAGCGGTAGCGGGTCAACCGCCGGAGGCGGGCGTCGCGGTAAAAGGAGTAGCCGCCGGCAGTGTTGGAAATCAGGCCAAAGTAATCCTCAACCCCCAGGTAGTTCAACCAGGGGAGCGGCGTGTCGGGCCGGGTAATAACATATTCACGCTGGGTGTCGTCGAAATATCCGTAAGACATTGTCACCATTCCTGAATGAGATAAGTGGATTATAGTCAGTATAACAGGTTACTGCAACCGGCGTAAAACCCCCTTGTTTTGGCTCCGACAATGGACGGATGTGCCGTTTGGCCGGGATGGTTATTTGACCGCACCGGCGGTCAGGCCGCTGATGAACTGCTTCTGCAGAAGGAGGAACATCAGGGCAATGGGGATGGTGATGACCACCGAGGCCGCGGCCATATACTCGTAGTGCAGTTGGGTGCCGGCCGCGCCCTGTACAAAAGCCCGAATGCCCACGGGGATGGTTTTTACCCCCAGGGTGTAGCCAAAGAACAGCTCGTTCCAGGCGGTCATAAAGATGTAAATGGCAGTGGAAACAATGCCGGGCATTGCCAGCGGTAGGGAGATGCGCAGAAAGGCAATAAACCGGGTGGCGCCGTCTACCATAGCCTGCTCCTCCAGGTCCGGGGGGATGGAGGCAAAAAAGCCGCGCAGAATCCACAGCGAAATGGGGGTATAGAAGCCGATGTACAGGATAATCGCCCCAAAGTTGCTCCCGACCATCGGAATGCCCAGGTTGTTCTTAATCCACAGGAAGGTCAGGTACAGAGGAATGAAGAACAGTGTACCGGGAATGAGCTGGGTGCCCATCACGGTCAGGCCGTACAGGTCCGCGCCGGGAAAGCGGAAGCGGGCCAGGGCATAGCCAGCCAGGGCGGCAAAGAAGGTGGCCACCACGGTGGTTGTGCCCACCACGATGATGCTGTTCAGAAACAGGGGGCCAAAATCCACGTACTCCCACATTTCGATATAGTTTTGAAACCGCCATACCGATGGCAACAGCGGAGCATGGATGCTGGTAATTTCGGACCGCTCCTTGAAGGAAACGATAATCATATAAACAATGGGGGCCATAAACAGCGCAATCAGGAAAACGAGCAGGGCATTCAGCACCCAGTCGGTCAGGCGCTGGCGGGCACGGTAGCCAAAACGGCGGGCCAGAAAGTCACCAGCTGTACTTGATACGCTCATTGAAAAACCTCCGTAAAAAATAAGGATGCAGAAGGAAGGATGAAGGCAGAATCTCCTAATCTCCTAATCTCCCAATCTCCCCACCTATTCATTAATCAGACTGGAGCGGAACAGCCGGTACCAGATACCCACAAACACCAGGGCGACAATCATCACCAGCACCGACGCGGCCGCGCCGTAGCCATAAAGCTGGTTGTTGAAGGTCTGGCGGACAATGGCAATGGTCAGCAGGTCAACATACCGGCCCAGGTTGTCGCTGTTGAAGAGGGAAATGGCAATGTTGTACGGACCAAAACCAAAGAAGTTGAAGATAATCCCGAACATGGTGGTGATGACAATCACCGGCTTGAGAAACGGGAAAGTGATGTAGCGGAACTTCTGCCAGGTATTGGCCCCGTCGATGGTGGCCGCTTCGTACAGGTCGGGGGGGACAACCTGCAGAGCAGACAACAGCATCACCGTCATAAAGGGGACGCCGTTCCAGATGGCCGGAATCATCAGGGCAATGCGGGCATTTTTGAGCAAAAGCCACGTCACCGGTTTGTCCACCAGATGAAGCCAGTCGAACAGAATGCGGTTTGCCAGCCCGCCCTTTTGGAGCCAGATGAACTGCCAGATGATACCCACCACAAACGTGGGCACCACCCAGGGCAGGAGAACCAGGGTGCGGGCCAGCCCGCGCCCCCTGAACTGGCGGTTGAGCAGAAGGGCAAACACCAGGCCAAAGGCCAGCGTGCCGCCCTGCACGATGATTAGAAACCAGAAGGAGTTAATCAGCGCTTGCGACAGCCCCCTGATGAGGGTGTCTTTGCCGCCAAAAATCAGCCCGCCCAGAATGTGTTCGTAATGCTGGAGCCCTACAAACGGGGCACGCAGATAGAGCAGAAGGGTGCGGGTGTTGAGGTCCAAAAAGGACATATAGATGGCCTGCACCGTGGGGATGATGTGCACCAACAGCATCACAATCACCGCCGGGGCAATGAAGGCATAGGCCATCCGGTAGCGTTTGACCCGCCGCCAAAAAGAGGTTCTCACTTGAATGACGTTGGGTTTCAGTTTTACCTGTTCTTGTGTGACAGCCATAATGTTTTTCCTGAAGATAGTCTAGCTGAATGATTCGGCGAACCGGTTTCGGACATTTTGGAAAAGGGGAGACGCGCCGGGCGTCTCCCCCTTTGGATTTGTTATGACGACTGCTTCAGCAGGCTGTTGATAGTTTCGGCGGCCTCGTCGAGGCGTTGCTGGACGGTATCCTGGTCGATGGGATTGCCGATACCCAGTTCGGCGACATCCTCAA
>RFJV01000279.1 GCA_003694775.1 Chloroflexota bacterium
GGCGGTATCTGCAAGGGGGTGGGAGTGGGGCGGGCCGGGGCAGGGGTGGCCGTGGGCGTCACCGCCGGCGTTGGCGTGGGGGTCGGCTGGCCAAAGACGGGCACGTCCGCCCGGTTGCCCTCAAACCGCACCGCCTCCGGGTCCGACGTAATCCAGGCTGTGCCGTCCGGGCCGTCGGGGTAGACAATTTGCCACCACTCCCCATCCGGACTGACTGCCAGCACCTCGGCGGTGTAGCCGGGGTACAGCCCGCCGACCACCGTCCCGTCGAGCGAGGGTTCGGCGCGCACGTTCAGCGGAGCCACAGCTTCTACCTGGGCCACCGGTTGGGGGGTGGGGACAGCCGTGGGTGTGGATGCGGCAGGGACGGCGGTGCTGTTCTCCCCGGCGGAGGGGACTACCGGCACGGCGCGGGGGTCGCCGGAAAAATCG
This sequence comes from Chloroflexota bacterium, assembly GCA_003694775.1. Taxonomy (GTDB): domain Bacteria; phylum Chloroflexota; class Anaerolineae; order 4572-78; family J111; genus J111. Next base: position 433 of record RFJV01000279.1, read on the forward strand.
ACCACCGCCGCGGCCACCCAGCCCTTGCCGTTTGGCGCGGCGGCAAATTCAATCTGCCACCAGTCGCCGGCCTCATTCTGACCGGTCACCGCGGCAGACTGGCCTTCTTCCAGCCGGCCCAGCCGGTCGAACGACACGTCCGGCCCACTGCGCACATTCACCCCGCCCGGCGGCGCGGTCACCTGGGGGCCGTCATCTGCCGGCGGCTGTGGCGGTGCGGGGGTCGTCTCCGCCTGGGCGGCAGAAACCACCGGGATGCTGTCGGCACTGCCCACCAGGGTAACCACTTCTGCGGCCACCCAGCCCGTGCCGCCTGGCGCGGCGGCAAATTCAATCTGCCACCAGTCGCCGGCCTCGTTCTGACCGGTCACCGCGGCGGCGGTATCTGCCGCCAGCGTACCTACCTTGTCGAAATTCAGGCCCGGACCGGAGCGCACGTTGGTCAGGGTGTCGGTCTGGATGTACGGCTCCGGCGGCAGGGGCGGGTCGGCCTGCACCGAGGGGGCACTGCCGCGCAAACCGGTGACCAGCTCGCGGGTCAGGTCCAGGTAGAGATTGCCGTAAGAGGCGCCGGGTTCAATCTGGGTGCCTTCCAGCCACTCGTTGAAGCTGGTGATGATAATCATATCGGGCTGGCTGTCCACCGCGGCCTGCCAGGTTTCGCGATAGTAATCGCCGTTGCGGCGGGGAACGCTGAAGGCGTCGGCGCGGGGCAGGCGGGTGTCGTCGTAGCCGGGCATTGCCGTGGCGACCCACAGCCGGCGAAGGCCGTTTTCCGCGGCGTAGGCCCGCACCCGGTTGCCCCACTTGGCCAGCTGGTCGGCAGGGGAGGCGGCCCAGGCAATGCTGTACAGGTGATGCCCGTCGAACACGGCCTGGTATTCAATGTCTACCCCCTCGGCAATCCAGAGGGTTTGGTGCTGGGGGTCAACCTGGTTGCGAATGGCAGCCCACTCATCCACGGTGAACCGCTGTTGGCGCCAGAAGAAGATGACCGGCTGGCCCTGGTAGCGGAAGTAGGCCGGATGCTGAACGTGGGTAGCCAGCAGGGTTTTGAGGGCTTCGGTCACGTCGGCGGCATTGGCAAAGAAGGGGCCGGTCACTTCCACGTCCACAGCGGCCTGCAGACCCTGTGCCGCGGCGGTGTCGAGCAGACGGCGGAAGTTGGTTTCGGTCTGGTTGTTGGCCTCCTGCGGGCCGTACCAGGACTGCACCAGGGCATCGATACCGGCGGCGCGGGCCTGCCGGACGTGCCGCTCGATGGTCGCCGGGTCGGCGGAGGTGTACGGTTCTGCCGGCAGGTCAACCGACTGGTTGGATGTCCAGGTGTTCTGGTCGAACCAGGCGTAGTAAAAGGCCAGCACCGGCGGACTGCCGGCGCGGGCAACCGTCCCCGGCAAAGCCAGCAGGAAAAAGAGGACGGGTAAACTCAAACGGACAAGACGGGGTAAAAAATTCATTTTCCAGGCAGTACTCCTCGGTTAAAGGATGAGGGATGAAGGCGGAAGGAGAAATTTTCTAATCTCCTAATCTCCAATCTCCAATCTCCAATCCCCAATCTCCAAAGGTTGTACCACTAACCCGCACAACAGACAAATTTGCAGATTGTAAAGGAAATTTAACCGCAAACCATTGACACCCCCCCCAAAGATGTTATAATTCTCTTAACCCCTTCTCGCCATACACCGAAGCCGAAAAACACCTCAATAGCTATGGAAAGCCGCCGATGAGTTTACACAGCAGAATGGAAACAGAAGCCAAGTTCGTTATTCCCAACGCCTCGGTATTTGAAAAGCTCCGGCAAGTTACCCGTCTGGGAGATTTTGTCCTCACCCCCATGGGCGTGCAGACGGTGGTAGATGATTATTACGACACCCCGGACAAGCGGCTGTACCGGGCCGGCTACGCCTGCCGCATCCGCAACCTGCGGGGCAAAAAGTATCTCGGTCTGAAAGAGCTGACCCCACCGGAGGGCATCGTTCACCGGCGGGAGGAGTTTGAGGTTGAGGTGGAGGCGGACTCGCCGGACAAATGGCCCGACAGCGAGGTGAAGCAGATGGTGCAGGACATTACCGGCGGCAGTCCGCTGAACCTGCTGTTTACCATTCGCCAGAACCGGCACAAGTACACGGCCACCCTCAACGGGCGGCCTATCATCGAATTCAGCCTGGACGAAGTGTCGATGAACGAATCCGGCCTCACCGACCACTACAGCCTGGAAGCAGAACTGCTGTCCGGCGGCAGTGACCAGGACCTCATCCGCTTTACCGACGCGCTCCAGGCCGAATTTCTCCTCCGCCCGGACAATCTGAGCAAGTATGAACGCGGCCTGGCCGGGGTCAACGCGGCCCGGTATCTGGCAAAGAAACCCGGCAGTATGCTGAAAGATGAAGAACGCCACATCCTGACCGGGCTGACCCAACATGAGAATCCCCACATTGCCCGCCGGGCCGCCATCATTCTGATGGCGGATGCCGATATTCCGGCGGCAGACATCGCCTCCGACCTGCAGTTGACCGTCCGCACCGTGCGGCACTGGCGGCGAGCATTCAAGGAAAAGGGGATGGCTATCTTCCCGGAAGAGGTCTTCACCCCGCCAGTCCTGGCCACCAAAGCAGAATCACCCCCTGAGCCGGAACAGAGTACGGCCTCCCCACCCCCGGCACCGGACAAAAAGAATGTGCCCAAGCTACCCTTGCCCCTGCGCAAGAAAATCGGGCTGAAGTCGACAGACACGATGGCAGAAGCCGGTCGCAAGGTGATTGGCTTCCA
>RFJV01000032.1 GCA_003694775.1 Chloroflexota bacterium
CTGGACAAACCTGGGGGGATTCGCCCAGCAGAGCTGGATGCTTCGCGAGGGGGAATCCCCCCGCACCCCCCTGTCTGTCCAAAAATTTTGGACAGACCCGCTGGATGCTGTGATTTGATGAGCCGGCTACAGAGAAACATGCTCAACGCGTTTGATACCCTCCCGGTTCAAAACCAGGCGGGTTCGGCGGTACAGTTTTTCTTTGTGAGAAGAGACAGCCGTATACTTGGAAACAAAATTCAAATGATACACCTTGTGGCAAAGGGCTGTTTTCACCTCGCCGGCTTCAAGGTAGCGTCGTTCTTGTACCGGTTCGTCCATTTTGTTGAGATAGGCCCGAATGTCATAACGCATAATGTCGTTGATGCCGGTAATGTCGGGCAGGTCGGGGAACATCTTTTTGAAGGTATCTGTAAAAAGGGTAATTTCTTTGGAGTAGCAGATAATATATTCTCCCTGACCATCATTGTCCAGATTGGTCATAAAATCCCGGTTGCGGGCAGACAGCACCCGCCGCGGGACCTGGTCTTCGGTAATGAACGATACTTTTTCGCGCAGGGTTCCCAGCCGGTAGCGCCCGTTTTGGGTGCGGATGGTAATCCGGCGGTCGAAAAGGACGTTCTGCAGGTAGCGGGCAAAGACCTGCCGGCCCAGCTCTTTAATCCGGTCTTTGAACATATAGCCGACCACCAGGGCAATGAACACCGGAAAGGTGAAACTGCCGTACGCTTGCTGAAAATAAAAGGCCACCACGGTCGCAAAAATCATCGAAATACCGGCGGCAACGGCATACAAGAGCTGTTCCAGCGTGGCTCCTTCGCGCTGAATATCGGTGGACAGGAAAAGTACACTGGCGGCAAACTTTTTCAGGACCGAGGCCCGGAAAATAAACTCCTCGTTGTCGGGCGACTGGTTCAGAATGGCGCGGTAGCCGAACATTTGCCGGTGACGGATTTCCTTATCGACCAGCTCCCCCAACCGCTGTTTGTATTCGGCGCGCCCGGATTTTTTCATGTAGGCATCTACAATCTGGAACATTTCCACCGCGCTCTCTTCGATGAGCAGGCTGATAGCCTCATCGATGAGCTTATACGTGGTAAAGACCTTTTCCGCCACATTGGGCAGGTTGAAAACAGCGTATAATTTACGGTACTCGGCGGCAATCTTCTCGCTTTCGGTCAGGAACTCTTCCACCAGATTTTCAATCAGGAGATGGGGTTTGGCACCGGGAGGGGCTTCCTGCACGCGGCGCTGAAGCAGGTTAAAATGGTCCCGGATGGCGCTTTTCAGCATGGCCTGCAGGAGCTTCATGCTGTTGACCAGCCGCTCCTGCAGTACAGGGTCGTTTACCCAGTTATCGCCGGCGGTGATGTTCCGGATGACGGTCAAGGGGGAGACAGTGCTGGTGGTAAAATCGCGCAGAAGCAGAACGGGTGTTTTCAGCCGGATGTAGTTTTTGACATCCCGGTAAAAATCCTGCCGCGAGTAGACCAGCGGATTGATTCCCAAACTCTTGGGGATGAAGATATAGGTAGAAATCCGGTAGTGCGTTTTCCGGTCTGGGAGCAGTTCGTAATCCAGCTTGATTTCAAACTGGTATTTATCGTGTACTTTTACGGCCTGTTCAATCGTTTCCAGCATAATTCCCCGTTTCGATGGTGAGCTGTCCGGCACAATCTGATGGCGGTCACCAGCCAACCAGCCGCAGTATCTGCCCCTGGATGCGGGTGGGGCCGTGGGGGCCGGGAATGGGCCGGCCCGGTGTCCCCTGCCCCACCGAAATATACAGCGCGCCGTCCGGGCCAATGGCGATGTTGGTAGGGCAATCCAGCCCCTGAGCCAGCAGACGGGGCGGGCCGCCGTCTGCGGGGTAGAGTGTTACCCGGCCCTGAAAACGCAGGTAGCCGCCGTGCAGGGGCGGCGCGTGCGGGTCAAACAGGTCGAACAGGCGAGGCAGGGGGTCGGCATAACCGGAGGTATACTCAACCACAAAAATATTGCCGGCCTGGTCCATTTCCACATCAACGGCGGTGGTCAGACCGGTAATTTCATCACGCAGTTCGGCGGTTTGCGGGTTGACCCGCACAACTTTTGAATCTCCGGGGACAAACGGGATGACCTCGCCGGTATCGGGGTCTACTGCCGCGCCGGAGAAAAGAGCCACCAGGATATCGCCGGTGTGCGGGTCAACGGCCAGGCCGGCAGGCACGGCCTGCTGACCGTGCGCCAGCAGAGGGAAATCCAGTATCTCCCGCAGTGCGCCGTCGCTGAGGGTGATTTCAATCAGGTCGTTGGCGGTGCTCTCGACGGCGTAGATACGCTGGAAATCCGGGCCAAAGGCGATACCGTTCATGTTGCTTCGGGTCGCCAGGTTGCGTCCAATCCGGCCCTGCGGCGAAATTTCGTAAAGAGCTATTCTATCCAGACCGCCATCAACTGCCAAAAAGAGCCGGCCATCCGGGTGGAGGAGCAGGTCGCCGGGGCCGCTGACCTCATCCCGCCCGGTGACAAAAAACTGCAGGGCATTGTAGGTGGGCAGATGGCGAAACAGCGGCTGGGTTTCGCCCTCGTCGGAAAAGTCGCCATCGTGGTTGAGGTCTACAAAGCGGGTCAGGCGACCGGTCATTTTGGCCGGGTCCACGGCATCGTAGCCGGTGCCGGCCTCGGCAACAAAAACTTCACCGTGGGGACCAAAAACTACGCCGCGCGGGTTGTCCAGGCCGGAAAGAAACAGCTCTACCCTGGGCGGTGCGGGAGTGGGGGTCAGCCGGACTCGCCCCGGTGAGGCGGTACAGGCGGTCAGGGCCAGGAGGAGCAAGCCGGCAAAGCGGGCCAACCGGCCCGCGGAGACGGGCCGGCGGCCTGTTGGGTTAGTTCCACAGCAGGGAGAGTTCGGTTTGCGGGTCAAAGAACTGTACCTTATCGGTGTTGATTTTCAGCTTTACCTGGTCGCCGATTCTGAGATTCAGGGCCGGGTCGGCCAGGACACGCAGGTGAGCGCCGTTTATCTGCACGTCCACCAGGTCGTCGCGGCCCAGCGGCTCAACCACGTAAACTTCACCGGCAATGCCCTCATCGGCAATGGAGACATCTTCGGGGCGGATACCCATGATGACCGGCCTGTCCTGAGCGGCCTTTTCCCCGCGGTCGGCAGGGAGCGGCAGGTCCAGGCCCTGACGCCGGGCGTGGAAGGTGTTGTCTACCTGGACCACCTCCACGTCGACAAAATTCATTGGTGGATTGCCGATGAAGCCGGCAATGAACAGCGTCCGCGGGCGGTCGTACAGTTCTTCGGGGCGGTCGTAAGCCTGCACCTTGCCATCCTTCATCACCGCGATGCGGTCGGCCATGGTCATTGCTTCCACCTGGTCGTGGGTTACGTAAATGGAGGTGATGCCCAGGTCTAGCTGGAGGCGTTTGATTTCACTGCGCATGGAGAGACGCAGGCGGGCGTCCAGGTTGGAGAGCGGCTCGTCAAACAGCAGAAGCTGGGGTTCCTTTACCAGCGCCCGGCCCAGAGCGACCCGCTGTTGCTGGCCGCCGGAAAGCTGGGCCGGCTTGCGGTCCAGCAGGTGTCCAATGCCCATCATTTCGGCGACTCGCTCCACCCGCTTGCGCATTTCTTCCTGGGGTACTTTTTTCAGCTTCAGGGGATAGCTGATGTTCTGAAACACGTTCATGTGGGGGTAGAGGGCGTAGCTCTGGAACACCATGCCGATATTGCGGTCTTTGGGGGCCAGTTTATTGACCACCTGGCCGTCAAAACGAATCACCCCGGCGGTCGGCTTGTAAATGCCGGCAATCATCAGCAGGGTGGTGGTTTTTCCGCACCCCGACGGGCCGAGAAAGGCCACAAATTCGCCGTGGTCAACTTCCAGGTTTACCCCGTCGGCGCCGATGGCATCGCCCCAACGCTTGGTCAGGTTTTCGAGTTCAACACGCATTGCCTTGACTCCTCATTTTGGAAAAGGTAACGGTTATTTTTTACGCGCCGCCTTTGGTTCCGCCGCTGTAGATATTGAGCAGCATTTCCTGGGTGAAGATAAAGAAGATGATGATGGGAATAAGCTGGAACAGGCCCAGCGCGGCCACCCGGTTCCAGCTTACCAGCGAAGTATCGCCGGAGAACTGGTTCAGCAACACGGGCAGATTTGCCACCTTGGAACCTACCGTAAAGGTAAAGGGGATGAGGTAGGCATTCCAGCCGGTAATGAAGGTAAAAATAGCCAGCGCGGCCAGGCCGGGTTTAATCTGGGGAATGATAATCTCCCACCACACCCGAAAACGGGATGCGCCGTCGATGAGCGCGGCCCGCTCCATATCCCAGGAGATATTGTCAAAGAAGCCTTTCATCAGCCAGACACCCAGCGGCAGGTCCAGGGTAATCATCACCAGGGCCACGCCGCCAACGGTGTTGAAGCCAAACAGACTGCCAATCACCGGGATGCCGCCAATGAACAGCAAAACCTGGAAGATAGCAATCAACAGCATTTCCGGTCGAAAGGCGTGCAGAATCAGGGTGATGCTCAAAAAGCCCTTGCGTCCGGTAAAATTCATTCGCGACAGGGCGTAGCCGGTGAGGGATGAAATGGCGCCTACCCCTACCACCATCCCCACAGCGATAATCAGTGAGTTCAGCGTTGCCCGCCAGACGGCGGGGTCGTTGAGGAAGGTCCAGTTCTGCAGGGTCCACCCGCCGATGTTGCCGTTGGCGTCTTTGGGCAGTAGTCCCTCGGTGCGGAGGGAAAAGGTGGCGACAAAAATCCAGACGTAGCCAATAACAATCGGCAGGATGCTGATGGTCAGCAAAACATACGGGATGAGCTGACCCAACACGCGGCGCAAGCCGTACGTTGGTTCGGTTTCAAAGGTCGTTGTATCCATACTGTCCCCTCAGAGCACGTCGATTTTGGGTTCCTGCACCAATTGGTCAAACTGGAAGACGCGCAGGTAAATGATAGACAGAACAATGCCAATTGCCACCAATACAAAGCCCCAGGCCGCGCCGTATGCCCACTGGTTGGAACCAAAGTAAGTGAACAAAGCCCGCTTATAGGCGGTTAAGGCCCACACCTCGGTGGTATAAAGGCCGGGGCCACCCTGGGTCAAAAGTAAAATGTATTCAAAAGAGACCAGCAGAGACAGGGTCTGGTAAGTGGTTACAAACAACAGCGGCCAGCGGAGCATCGGCAGGGTGATGTCGCGGATGACCTGCAATGTCGACGCGCCGTCTACTTTGGCCGCGGTAATCAGGTCCTTTGGAATGGCCTCGATGGCCGAAGTGAAGATAATCATACCAAAAGAGGCGCCAACAAACCCGTTGACCAGGATGACAAACACCCAGGGGGCTTCATTCAGCCAGTAGGGCTGGTAGTCGATGCCCAGCCAGCCGGCAAACTGGTTGATGATACCGTACGGCGGCACCTGGGTGAACCGCTTCCACATCACAATATAGACCACCGAGGGGGTAATTCGGGGTAACAGCCATATCAGGCGGAAAAAGAAGCTGGCCCGCCGGTTGATATGGGCGGTCAGCAGGGCCAGGACCAGTGCCAGGCCAACATTAAAGAAAACCAGGGTAGTGACCACGTAAAAAATGGTATTGCCCAGAATTTTGGGGAAGAAGCGGTCGCTGAACATGCGCCGGTAATTTTCCAGGCCGATAAAGTTCCACGGCTCACCAAAATTGGCGCTCGACAGGTCGGTCAGGCTGAGCACAGCCAGCAGAACAACCGGTATCAAAAAGAAGACCAGCACCAGGAATGTGGCCGGACTCATAAAGGCATACGCGCCCAGCGTATTGCGGAACGAAGGATTTTGACGGGAATAATTCCGAACGTGCAGGATACCGGCGGCAAACACGGCCAGCAGGGCCAGGTAAACCAGCACCAGGCCGTACTGGGTTTGAATGAGGATACCCACTTTGCCGGCCTCTCGCTGGGCCGCGCCAAACTGGCCCCACAGGACCAGCAACGGCAGTAAACCGGCTGTGATGAGGGTCAGGCCGTCCCATCCGGTCAGCCGGCGGCGACGGAAGGCCAGGCCAACCACCAGCAGGGCGATAACCGCGGCAACCACCACCAGGTAGCTGGTCGGTGAACCGCGGAAGACCACCACGTTTTCCCCCAGCCGGATAACCGGGCCGGCCCCGATACGAGCGCCGCTCAACGTAGCAACCAGGCCGCGCCCACCCACGAATCCCAGCCACGGCAGATAAAAGCCCACCAGGGCCATCACTGCACCGACCAGGGCCAATCCGTGGCCCACCAGCACCGCCTTCTGACCAGAAGGGGTAACCGGGTCCGATTGTTGCGGAGATGACATAAGCCGCTCCTGTAATAGTTGGTGAGTTAACGAGTTGCAAAGAAAGATTGGGCAGGCCGAACACCGTTGTTCAGCCTGCCCGGATTGGGGTTATTCTAAGATGATGACGTTATCACCCAGTTCGTTCTTGAGCTGTTCGGCAACGGTTTCCACTGCTTCTTCGGGGGTCAGGTCGCCGGATTCGGAGGCCTGGATACCCAGGTAGTAGGCCTCGGAGTAGGCGCTCCAGTAGGGGCTGTTGGGCAGGAAGGTGGTGTAGTCCAACAGGGGCAGAGTCGCGCTCAGGAATTTGGCATTGACGTAAGGCGGATAGTCGGACTGGGATTTGAGGATACCCAGGTGCCCACTGGCAACCGCGTAGTCGGTGTTCAGCTCCTTGGTAGTCGCCTTGGAGATGAGCAGGAGGGCCAGGTCGGGGGCCTGGGACTGGGAGCTAATCATGTAGACCAGCGGGTGGGTCAGGGTGATGGGCTTGCCCGTGCCTTCCTCGTTGGCGGGGATGGGGGCAAAGCCAACATTTTCAAACAGGTAGTCTTCACCGCCCACATCCTGCAGGTAGTTGGTGTGCCAGCTTGCCCAGCGCCAGGTGCCTTCAAAGACGAACATTACCTTGTCGAACTTGCTAGTGTATTCCTTGTGGAAGTCCCAGTCGCCGTCGAGTTTGTTGGGGCGGATAATCTTGCGCACCTGCGCGGCATCGTAGAACAGGTTGTAGACCTTCAGGGCCGCCTTCTTGTCGAAGACCAGCGCGTCACTGCCTTCGGGGTCTTTAACGATGCCGCCCGCGCCGTAGTAGTAGTAGAGGAAGTCCGGGCCGTTAGACGGGCGATGCCACCAGCCATCGCCTTCCTGGACAACACCCTTTTCTACGGCTTCCTGAGCCACGTCGAACATGTCCTGCAGGGTAAACTCACCGGCATAGACCCGGTCATCCAGGTTCTCAATCTCTTCATCGCTCCAGCCCAGCTTTTTCAGCAGGAGCTTACTGTAGTACATAGGCCGGGCTTCGGCGTCCTGCGGTACACCCCAGATGCGACCGTTCAGCTTGGTGGATTCCCACAGCGAATCGATAACATCGGCAAATTCAGGATACTTGTCGATTTCATCGGTGATGTCCACGATGAAGCCGGCTGTGGCCCAGTCGCCGATGTGCTCATGGCCAGAAACGATGATGTCGGGGGCTTCGCCAGCCTTGGAGGCGAGTTCAAATTCGGTCTTGTAGTCGCCCCAGTCCGCGTCGTCCTGGATGGTCTCCAGGGCAATGCGCCGGTTGTCGCCTGCCTCGGCCAGGGCGGCGTTGGCCGCACCCACGGCCTTCTGCAGGTTGTCACAGCGACCGTTTTCGTAGGGCGGGCTGGCCTTGCACCGGGCCACCAGTTTGACTTCCTGGACACCGCCTTCTTTCTCAACCTCTACAATTTTTTCGACTTCCTTGGTGACAACCTTCTCAACTTCTACGGTTTCAACAACCTTGACCTCTTTTTGAACTTCTACGGTTTCCACAATAGTGATGGTTTCCGGCGTTGCCGCGGCACCGCAGGCGGCAAGCAGGCCCATCACCAGGGCGCCAACCAGGAGTACCAACAGTTTTTGTTTAGACACTTTTCCCTCCTTGTCAATGAGACTGTCAATGTAGGGTGGACCTGCCAGCAGAGGGTGTTGCTTTCTGCCCGCAGGTCAACTGCTTGCAAAGACGCGCTCCAACCAATACATTGTATCGTCTCAGTAAGCCTCACCTCCTTTCCAGAAAATTCAGGCTGTCAGCGGTTGTGCAGCGGACGTGGTAGAGGCCCGGATAACGAGTTCCGGGTTGAGCATTTCCGGCTCTACCGGCTGGTGGCGAATCAGCCGGCTCAACATATCGAAGGCCCGCTCTCCTACCTCGTGGGTGGGCTGGCGAACCGTTGTCAGGGCGGGAGAGTAGTAAGCGGTCATCTCCAGGTCGTCAAACCCCACCACCGAAAAATCATCCGGCACCCTGAACCCCTGCCGCCGCAGAGCGTTGATGACTCCGATGGCCGTCATATCGTTAAAGCAAAAAACAGCCGTTGGCGGAGGAGAGAGAGAAAGCAGTTGGTTGGCGGCCCGGATTCCGCCGCTGATTTCCCCATCACCATCAACCACCAGGTCCGGATTGTAGGGAATATGGTGGCGCGCCAGAGCCTGCCGGTAACCGGCCAGGCGGCGAGAACGAATGCGCTGGCGAGCACCGCCGGTTATAAAAGCAATTCGCCGGTGTCCCAGGCTGACCAGATAATCTACCACCATCTGCCCGCCCACGTTCCGGTCTACCGAAACAGAACAGCGATATCCGGGACGGTTTACCAGCACGATGGGCATAAAAAAGTTTTGGTCGGGGTCGCTGTAAGCACTTTCCGCCTCAGACCCCAGCACAATGATGCCGTCGACACGCCGCTTGTGGAAGTCGTGCACCAGGGCCAGTTCGCGGTCGGGGTCCCGGTAGAAACAGCTCAGCAGAACCTGGTAGTTATGGGCCGCCGCGGCATCATCGATACCCAGCATCAACCGGCCATAGTAGGGGTCGGTCAGGTCGGCAATGGCAACGCCAATGGTTGCCGTTCGCCGGGTGACCAGATTGCGGGCCACGGTGCTGGGAATATACCCCATTGAACGGGCCAGATTTTGAATGTATGTTTTGGTTTCCTGACTGATTCGAGGATGGTCGTTGAGGGCGCGGGATACGGTAGATGGAGATACACCGGCTTTTTGGGCAATATCCTTGATGGACACCGGCATAATACCGTCCCTGACCTTTCAGCATCGAAAGATTGTTCCGGTTTGGCAAGCCGTTCTCCCGGAACGACTTGCACCACAGGTGAATGGAGGAATCTTTGTGCAAACGTTTGCGCAATTATTATACACCTTCCACTTTTTGCTGTCAAATAAGAAAAGCACGGGGGTGCGTCCAGAATTTTAGGAATTCTGGACAGACTAACGGTTTCCGTAGATTTCTCTCTCGGCCTGAACAGTTACGAATTTTGTATCTGCTCAGCCGTGTCTGGAACATTCACGCAGCAACGCATATTTCACCGCAGAAACGCGGAGGCCGCAGAGAAAAAAGAAATTTTGTGGTCGCTCTGCGCCTCTGCACCTCTGCGGTGCATAAATCACCGACTTTTTTTCTGTTGGCCAGCGTAGATACGCCGTATCATATTTGCCGTGGGACGACATTTATGTAGTCCTGCTCATCAGTATCGCCCGCGTCGTTAATTATTCGTGAATTCGTGTTTTATTCCTCACGGTTCGCTCAAATTTTTTCCAGTTCAGAAAATTTAGGCCACGGGTGATAGATTTTTGCCATCAAATTCGGGATTCTAGCCGGTTAGAGCGATTTATGGTCAAGTCAGAAGTACAATTTTTGCCTGACCTGACGTTCAAACGTCAGGCTAAACGGCTCAAGGACGTTAAAACGCCCTGAAAATGAGACCTGGAGGGCGCTTCAGCGTCCTTAAGCCTTTCAGCCCGGCGTTAAAAACGCCGGGCCAACTGTGAAAATAACGTTGGGGTAGGGCGATTTAATGTCGCCCTACCTTTTTTGTGAAATTTTTAATTTTTTTGCATAATTCCGTTATAATCTAATCCCTTTTTAATTTTTTTCGTTTATTGTTAGATTAAGGTAGAGCCAGAGTTAACAGGGGTTAAATCTGGCTCCTTTTCCGCCACAAAACTGCCACACCAACCGAGAAGGAACTGCAATGCCTGAATCCCCATATCCAATGATACCGGTGGAAGAAGCGCTGGACATTGTGGCCCGCGAAGTCCGCCGCCTGCCGGTTGAAACCCGGCGTTTTGACCAGGCCCTGGGCCAGGTGCTGGCCGAAGATGTACACGCCAGCGAACCCCTGCCCCCGTTTCCCGCTTCTGTGGTAGACGGCTACGCCGTGGTTGCCGCCGACGGTCCCGGCTGGCGGCGGCTGGTCGGCGACCAGATGGCCGGCTACGTGGCCGGTCTGCGGGTGGAGCCGGGTACCGCCGCCCGCGTCACCACCGGCGCACCCATCCCCCCCGGTGCAGATGCCATGGTGATGATTGAAGAGACCGAGGAGCGGGACGGGCAGGTCCACATTATGACCCCCCACATCCGCCCCGGTGACAACATTCGCCCCGTGGGGCAGGATATCGAAGCAGGACAGCTTGTCCTCCCTGCCGGAACCGTGCTGGGGCCGGCAGAACTGGGCCTGCTGGCAACGGTCGGCAGAACCGAGGTGCAGGTTTACCGCCGGCCCGTGGTGGCGGTGATGTCTACCGGCGATGAAATCGTGGAGCCGGACGAACCGCTGTCGCCGGGGCAGATTCGCGACGCCAACCGCTTTACCCTGATGAGCCTGGTGACCCTCAGCGGCGGCATTCCGCTGGACCTGGGCATTGTGCGCGATAAGGAGCACACCCTGGCCCAGACCATCGAGCGGGGACTGGCCCAGGCCGATGCCCTGCTGACCTCCGGCGGCGTGTCGATGGGCCAGCTGGACCTGGTGAAGCCTTACCTGGCCGCGCGGGGGACGCTCCATTTTGGGCGGGTCAACACCAAACCGGGTAAACCGGTCACCTTTGCCACGGTGGATGGTAAACCCTGCTTTGCCATGCCCGGTAATCCGGTCAGCGCGATGGTCAGCTTTGAGCTGTTTGTCCGCCCGGCCCTGCTTAAAATGGCTGGACACAGCCGCATCTACCGGCCTCGCCAGCAGGCAGTGCTGGCCCACCCGGTAAAGCACAGCCCCGACCGCACCGAATTTCAGCGGGTCCGGCTGACCCGCCGGTCCGACGGGATGCTGGTGGCATCAACCACCGGCGGGCAGGCCTCCAGCCGTCTGCTTTCGATGGTGGGGGCCAACGGCCTCATCCGTCTGCCCCACGGGCGCGGCGACTTTGAGGCCGGCGAGACCGTAGAAGCCATTATCCTGGACAGTATTGACGATTAACGGCTTGTTGCCGGAGGAATAGACTATCATGAAAATCTTACTTCTGGGTTTGAGCCACAAAACTGCTCCGCTTGCTATCCGGGAACAGCTATCATTTACCCCGACGATGCTTCGCTCTGCACTGACCCACTTCGATTCGATGCATTCCCAGGCCCACGTGGAAGGCGTGCTGGAGGGAGTCATCCTGTCGACCTGCAACCGCCTGGAAGTGTATACCCGCGTCAGCCAGCCCGAGGTGGCCCGTGAGGCGCTGGTAAAATTCCTCAGCCAGGCCTGCGATATTCCCCCGGAACGCTTTGTGGACCACCTGTATGTTCTGCAGGATGAAGAGGCCGTGCGCCATCTGATGCGGGTTGCCGCCGGTCTGGACTCGATGGTGCTGGGCGAACCGCAGATTCTGGGCCAGATTACCACCGCCTACGAGGCGGCCCTGTCGCAGAACGCGGTGGGCACGGTGCTTTCTGCCCTGTTCCGGGCGGCAATTCACGCCGGCAAACGGGTCCGCACCGAGACGGCTATCGGTATGAACCCGGCCTCTATCAGTTCTGTGGCCGCCAACACCGCCTGCGAACTGCTGGGCGACCTGTCACAGCGGCGGGTCCTGCTGATTGGGGTGGGCAAGATGGGGGCCATTGCCGCCCGTGCCCTTATCAAGCGGGGCGTGTCGAAAATTGTGGTGGCCAACCGTACCTACCAGAACGCTCTGGAGCTGGCCCAGGAACTGAACGGGCAGGCTATCACCTTCCAGCAGTTGTCGCCGGAGCTGGCCCGCGCCGACATCATCATCACCGCCACCGGCGCGCCGCACACCATCCTGAACCGCGAACTGCTGGAACCGGCGGTTGCCGTACGGGGGAGCCGCCCCTTGTTCATTATCGATATTGCCGTACCGCGGGATGTGGACCCGGATGTCACCACTCTGCCCAATGTTCACCTGCGGGATATTGACAGCCTGCAGGACCAGGCCGAAATGAACACGGCAGAGCGCCGGGCCGAAATCCCCAATGTGGAGCGAATTGTGGAGGAGGAAACGAGCCAGTTTGTGGCCTGGTACCAATCGCGGGACGTCGTCCCCACCATTACAACCATGCGCCGGTGGGTGGAGGAAATCCGCCGGCAGGAGCTGGAGCGGCTGTTCCACCGCCTGGACCTGGACGAACGGGCCAGACAAGAAGTAGACCGGATGACCCATCGCCTGGTCAACAAGATTATGCACGAACCGACCACCCGGCTGAAGCAGGAAGCTGTGATGGGCAATGGGGTGGAGTACACCTCGGCCCTGCGCTACCTGTTTGGTCTGGACGAAGTGGCCCATCATAATTAGTGCCCGGCTGTGCTGAGATTGTCTCGGAGGGAACCGGGCCGATGAAGAAACTCCTGCTGGTGCTGATTCTGCTGGCCGCGGTCGCCGCCTGCCGCCCCACCGACCCTGCGCCCGCGCCCACCGCGCCGCCAATCGTCCGGGCGACCCCCACCTTCGCCCCCACCCCAACGCCCATTCC
>RFJV01000280.1 GCA_003694775.1 Chloroflexota bacterium
GCCATTGCCTGGTGGAGCGGCTGGTGCAGGGTGGGGGGCAGGGGAACGGCGGTGACTTCCGGGACATCGGCAATGGACAGGGCCACAATGCCGGCGGTGGCGTCGCCGGTTTGCACAAACTGCAGGGCCTGGCGCACGGTTTCGGCCAGCACCAGTTTGGGCTGGAGCTGTTCCCAGAGACCGGCCTGCTGGAGGGCCTGCATAGCCGCGGTGCCGTAGGGGGCGTGTTCCGGGTTGGCAATGGCGACCCGCCGGACGGCCGGGCTGAGCAGGTCGTCCAGGGTGTCAACTGCCAGGCCGGCCTGCCGGTTGGCGACCAAAGCGAGCTGTCCCTGGGCGTACTGCCGGCGGGTGTCGGGCAGAAGCAGGTCTTGGGAGGCCAGCCGGTCGATGTACGATTCGTCGGCTGAGGCCAGGATGTCGAAGGGGGCGCCGTTTTCAATCTGCGCGGTCAGCTTGCCGCTGGAGCCGAACACCAACCGGACCGGCTGGCCGGTTTGCTGTTCAAACTGTGCGGCCAGGTCGGTAAAGGCGAACTGGAGGTTGGAGGCCGCGGCCACCAGCAGGGCGGAGTCTGTTTTGGCCTGGGCCGGCTGGCCGACCGTGTTCGCCGTGCAGGCGGTCAGCACCAGCAGACAGGCCAGCCCGGCCAGCATCGCGGCGCGGTAGACGGTAGCCGGCAGACGGTAGTCGGTAGACAGCAGGTTGCAAACTAACCGTTTCATCATCGAAATCTCCAATCTCCAATCTCCAATCCCCTAATCTCCAATCTCCGTTAACCAATCCACCATCGCCTCAATTTGCCCTTGCCGGAAGCGGTAAACGAGGGCCTCAAAGGAGTGCGGGTCGGGCAGGGCGGCAATTTGCCGGTGAAGGTTGTCCAGCCATTGGCGGCAGGCGGTTTGCTGGGCGGCCAGCAGGCCGTGGACTACATCCGGGCCGAGGCGGCGGGCAAAGTAGAGGCGGGTCAAAAATTCCAGGCGCATACTGCGTCCGTGGGGGGCGGGCTGGCGCACCCAGACCAGAAATACGGCCCGGCCAGCGTCGGTCAGGTGGAAGACCTTACGGGGTGGGTAATTATCCTGCGGCTCCACCCGCGCCGACAGGTAGCCGGCCTGCTCCAGGCGGGCCAGCATGGCGTACATCCGGCTTTGCTTGATGTGCCAGACCAATCCCAGGCCGGACGGCTCCATCAGGTGCTGGTAGATTTCGTAGCCGTGCATTGGCCGGTCGAGCAGAAAGCCCAGCAGGGCATGTTCGGTTGTCAGGGGGGCGCGGCGTTTGGGACTCATCGATGGCTGGCTCAGGTTTTGTTATTGCTTGAATATTCATTGAATGAGTAGTGTCGTGAAAAATATAACAGAAAAAAGGGGGGAAGTCAAGCGGGGAGAATCAGGCTATCCACGAATGGGAATACGAATGGACGAAACTACGGAATGACGAATAGGCGAATATTTTTAATGTCCTCCATTCGTCATTCCGTGCGGCGCATCCCCATGCCTTGCCTAACGTCTACTGTTACCGTAATTTCAAGGCGGCCCACTGTTTCGCCATTTGTGCCATCTTTTCTTTGTATCTTGGCCAATGATACAGAGTTTCCGGGTCAAAATCTGCCCCATTCGGCCAGACTACGGTATGGACTTCCGGGTCAATCTCTACTTGGTTGAACAATGCTTCATCCTGAAGTGGACCGTACAGCGGCCCCTCTAATACCGGACGCAGGTTGATGACTTGTTCTGTCCCGTCGTTGAAGATGACGTGCAGGGTATACGGAGCAGTAATTTCAACATTTACCACCCGGTAAACAGGATGGTTCATCGTTTTACTCCTTTTCAGCGCAAAGGTGCTATCTTGTAAGGCAGTTGACCGTTTTGTAATCGGTCCCAGTTTTCCATCAATTCACCCTGATGAAGTTCGGCCCAGGCTTCTACAAGCCGCTGTTGCTTTTTGGGGAATTCACCACCGATAATTTCAATCGAGTCGATGCTGTACACCGCAGTATAATTCTGGTAATAGGCATGAAAGTGCGGCCGATGGTGAGGTGTACCCGGTTCGGCATACATACGAATGATGATTCCGAAAAAGCGGCTCAGCTCAGGCACAATACCGCTCCATTCTTTACAATTTTGAAGATATTGTACCAGGGTAAGCCATCGGATAAAAATCCAGGTTTCAGCCGCTGACCTTCCGGTCTTGACGCGTTGACAATTATCCGCAAATAAGGTATAGTGCGTTGGCTGGAGATTGGGGACCTGGAGATTCAACCTTCAATCTCCACCTTCCGCCTTTATCCTTTTCAGCAGGAGACCGCCTATGCTGGGCAGAAGCAAAACGCCGCCAGTGGAAAAAATCGAGACTGTTATCGGACCGAATACCACCTTTAAGGGCTACCTGCTCTGTGACGGCAGTGTCCGCATCGATGGGGTATGCGAAGAGGGCGTCATCGAAACCGCGGGGAATATTGTGGTTGGCCCCACGGCCAAAGTGGCGGCAGACCTGATTGCCGAAAATGTCTCGGTCAGCGGGGTGGTGACGGGCAGTATCCGGGCCGCGGGACGGCTGGAAATATTGAGCACCGGCAAGGTCTGGGGCGACGTGGAAGCCGGCAGTTTTCTGCGTGATGAGGGCGGCTATTTCGATGGCCGGCTGGTCACCGGAGAAAAGCAGGAACCTCCGGTCATCGGCCAGCCGGAAACCGCGGATGCCGGTCCGGAGTCCGCCGCTTCAGCGGAGCCGGGAAATGAGGTTGGGGATTAGGGATTGGAGATTAGAGATTGGAGATTTGGGATTATCTTCTGACCTGCCACCTTAAACCTTAAACCTTAAACCTTTAACCTTTAACCTTTAAC
>RFJV01000281.1 GCA_003694775.1 Chloroflexota bacterium
CAATCTCCAATCTCTAATCTCCAGCCTACAATCTCCAGCCTACAACGCCCTCAGCGCGTCGACCGGCTCCTGCCGGGCGGCGAAGCGGGCCGGGTACAGCGAGGCCAGCAGAACAAAGACCAGCGTCCAGAACGACAGGGCCGCAAACAGCCCCGGTGCAAAGCGGGCGTACATCACGGACCGGAGCGGGAAACCGCTCCCCGCGGCAGAGGCCGCCGCGCCCAGGGGTATCCCCACCTGCGACAGGTAGGCCACGCCTGCCAGGCCAATCACCACGCCAACCGCCACGCCCGCCAGGCCCAAAATGGCCGCTTCGACCAGGAACATCTGCATAATCTGCCGCTTTTTCAGCCCCAGCGCGGCCAGAATGCCGATTTCCCGGATGCGCTCGAACACGGCCATCAGCAGGGTGTTGGCAATGATGACCGCCACAATGAGCATCACAATGGCATCCAGAATCACGTAAAACCCCATCGCAGTATCAACGGTCTGGATGATGAGCTGGTTGGCCTCCTCCCAGGTTCGTATAGCGATATTTTGTCCCTGCAGAGTGGCGGCTATCCGGTCGGTATCCTCCTGGCGGTGGAGCAGGGCCACCACCGCGCTGGCCCGGTTGCCGGCGCGGGTAAAAGCCCGGGCCTTGTCCAGCGGCATAAAGACCGTGCTTTCATCGTAGCTGACGATGCCGGTGGCAAACAGGCCGCGCACGGTAAAGATGGCCTCGTCGGCCTTGCCATCGGCATTGACCAGGGCCAGGTTTACCCTGTCGCCGGTCTGCACGCCCAGGCTGTCCGCCAGCCGCCGGCCCATGATGATGCCGTTCCGGTCGTCCGGGGTAATGAATCTGCCGCCGACCATCGACTCCCGGATGGGGGCATAAAAGGAGGAGGCCGGGTCGATGCCGTAAAGCTGTAAGCTGAGCGACTCGTCGCCGGCGGTCAAAATGGCCCCTATCCACAGCACCGGTGTGGCGCTCTGCACATCGTCCATCTGCTCAAGCCGCGCCGCCAGCGCGTCGGCATTATCCAGCAGGTCGTCCCATTTCAGGCTCAGCTTTTTGTCGTCATACGAAGGGGCGCGCACCTGCAGGTGGCCTGTTTTCAGCCGGATGTTGTTCTCCAGGGCGTCGTTCCAGATGCCGGCAACCAGCCCGTTGAATACAATCAGCAGGGCCAGCCCCAGGGCCACCGCCAGCAGAGACAGCACCGAGCGCCGGCGGTTGCGCAGAAGGTCCCGGTATGCAATAAACCACAGTTTGCCTGCCAGCATTTTACGCTCCTTGTCGGTGGCCTATACGTGATGCAGGGCCTCTGCCGGCTCTCGCCGGGCCGCCTGCCAGGCCGGGTAAATGGAAGCCAGGGCGGCAATTATGGCGACCAGCACACCCCGGATGATAATACCGGCCGGGGTGACTGCCGGGTACAGCCGGTCGCCCATCAGGGCGCCGATTTCGCCCATCTGCGAGGCGGTGGTGAACTCAATGCCGACCTGCCCCAGGATAGCCAGCAGAACCGCCCCCAGAATACAGCCTGCCGCCGCACCGACCACGCCAATCAGCGTGCCTTCCAGCAGAAACAGCCCCATTATCTGGCGGTTCTTCAGCCCCAGTGCGGCCAGGATGCCCATTTCGCGGGTCCGTTCAAACACGGCCATCATCATCAGGTTCAGGATGCCGATGCTGGCGATGAGGATGACAATCACCCCGATGACCCCGGTAAAAACCTGCTTGGTGTCCATTGTTTCCCGGATTTCCGGCCTGAGCGTCTGCCAGGAGTCAACCTCCAGGCCGGGCAGGGCGGACTGAAGGGCGGCCAGAACGGTTTCCTCGTACCGGATGTCGTCCAGCAAGACGGTCACTTCGGTGACCTGCCGGCGCAGGTTGTACAGCTTCTGCGCTTCGGCCAGGGTGATGAAGACGGCCCGTTCTTCGGCTTCGGGTACACCCAGGTTGTAAATGCCGACGATGGTGACCGAACGCTGGCGCATTTCGCCGCGGCGGTCGCGGCCTATCAGGGTGACCCGGTCGCCCACGTCCACTTTCAGCAGGTCGGCCAGGCCCTGCCCGATGTAGATGGCGTCCGCGTCGTCATCCTGCAGATAGCGGCCCCGGCTGAGATTTTCGGCCTGGATGCTGACCCGCGCCTCAATCGCCGGTTCCAGCCCGGTGATGGTGACCGGAAAGGAGCCTTCCTTGCTGGCAACCAGGCCCACAGTGTTGATGCGCCGCCCCGCCGACACAACGTGCGGGGTGGCGCGGGCCGTCTGCACCACCGCGTCCGCGTTGGGCAGGGGGTACATGGGCAGACGGGCGGCTTTGGCCCGGTAGCCGGGGGCGTGAATCTGGATGTTGCCGCCGTACAGCCGCACCGCATTGCCAAAGATGGCCTGGTCGGAGCCGGTAATCATGCCGTCAAAGAAAAGGAGCAGGATTAATCCCAGGACGATGGCTATCAGGGCGATGGTGGTTCGCCGCCAGTTGCGCCACATGTTCCGCCAGGCCAGTTTCAGGTAGCTGTTCATCGGATACATCCTGTGAATAGTTGGTGAGTTGGTGAGTTAAAGAGTTAATGAGTTAAAGAGTTGGTGAGTTAATGAGTTTAGGATGATTATCTCCAATCTCTAATCCCCAATCCCTAATCTCCAATCTCCAATCAGCCGGTCAGCCACGGCTCAATCTGGTCGAGACCGTAGAGGTGGATAGAGCCGGAGGGGGCGTTCAGAATGCGTTCGATGGCCCGGTGGTGGGCCTCGATTTTTCTCTGCATCAGGGCCAGCACATCCGCCGCCTCATTTTGAGCACCATGCAGAATGATTCTGGACAGGGTGTCGGAAAGCCAGCTTCCTACCTGGAGCACGATTTCCGCGGTGTCGGCGGGGTGCTCCACGGAAAATACGCCTTCGGCATTGCCCTGCTCGATAATCCGGGCCAGAAGCGGGGCGGTTCGTTCCATCGACATTGCTTCCGCTTTGGCCCGCAGAATGGCGTTTTCGTCCCGGTACCAGATGCGCAGGAGGTCCAGCAGGAATTTCCGGTTCTGGTTTTTCCAGTTGGCAATCTGGTCGAAAAGACGGTTCAGCTTCTCCAGGGCGGTTAGCCGGGGGTCAGCGACCAGGGGGGCCAGGGCCTGGAGGACCTGGCCGGTCATCCGTTCAATGACCGCGTCCAGCAGGTCGGGCTTGGAATTGAAATAGTGGTAAAAGGTTCCTTTGGCAATTCCAATCTCGCTGATGATATCCTGGATGGAGGTTTGTTCGTAGCCTTTGATATAAAAGAACTTCTGCGCCGTATCGAGGATTTCGGCCCGGCGCACATCGGGGGATTTGACTGTTCTGCCCATTGGATTGCCTGTCTTTCCTGGTATAGACCGACCGTCGGTCGGTACAACTATTGTAGCACGAAAAGGAAAGATTGACAACAGCACGTCACTGCTCAGCCCTGGTGCACTATTTCTTAAATTGGCCGTATCTACTCAACCGTCCACGAATAAAACACGAATTCAAGAATAATTAACGTCGCGGGCGATGCTGGTGAGCAGGTAGGAGCGACCTTTGTGGTCACCCGGTAGGGCGGGTTCAGGACCTGCCTTTACATCTTAACTGCACCGGTCGAAGATTTTTGCCTCGCGACCGATGGGCTGAGCAGTTCAAATTCGTCTATTCGTGACTCCAAGACGGTCTGGATGGTCAAAAAACCAAAGCCCATCTTCTGCGGCAAGGAAATTGTAAGAATTGCGGCGTAAACTGGAGTTGGAGATTGGAGATTAGGGATTGGGGATTGGAGATTGGAGATAATCATCCTAAACTCATTAACTCACCAACTCTTTAAC
>RFJV01000282.1 GCA_003694775.1 Chloroflexota bacterium
CTATGAGCTGGCGCACATTCCCGGCGCGGTCAACATTGGCGCCAAAGCCCTGTTCACCGCCGACAAGCTGGCGATGATTCCCGCGGACAAGCCGGTGGTGGTTTACTGCTACACCGGTCAGACCTCCAGCCAGGTGGTTTCCGTACTGAATATGCTTGGCTACGATGCCAAAAGCCTGTTGTTTGGGTTCCCATCCTGGGCCTATGTTGAAGGGCTGAAAGGCCCCAAACCGTTCGACCGGGCCGTAGACGGCCACGATTACATGGTCAGCACCGAGGCGGTGGAAGCTTCCGGCTCCTTTGACCAACCGGCTCCTCTGGCAGATACTGTCGCCGCGGCCGCTGAAGCCTACTTCTCCAAAGGGACCAAGAATATTAAGGCCAGCGATGTTTTTGAAAACCTGAATGACGGCGACGCCAGCAACGACCCCTTCCTGATTGACGTGCGCAAGCCGGAAGATTACGCCGCGGGCCACATCCCCGGTGCTGTAAACATGAGTGCCAAAACCTTCTTTACCCCGGAAAATCTGGCGAAAATCCCGGCTGACAAGCAGATTGTGGTGAACTGCTACACCGGTCAGACTGCCAGCCAGGTGGTTTCCGTGCTGAATATGCTGGGCTACGATGCCTACAACCTGAAGTTTGGGTTTGCGGCCTGGTCTCCCAGCGGTGTGTACAAGTTCAACGTGGCCGATTCGCCGATGTACCGCTTTGAGGGGACCGGCGTGGCCGCGGAAGCCCCGGCCGCCGAAGCCCCGGCAACAGCCGAACAGGCCCCGGCCACTCTGCCCGTTTCCGGCGGCGTCCCGGTAGACTTCAACTGGGTCTACTTCCTGGTTGGCGGTGGTCTGCTGGGGGCGGGGGTATACCTGCGCCGGAAATAAACTGCGACATCCTCCCGCGGAGTAAATAATTTGCCCCGCCGCTAATGGGGGAAGGCGTTTCGCTCTCCTTTCCGCCTTCCCCCACCTTTCCGGCCCGGCGCCTGCCCGCAGCGCGGCGATTGTCGGGGTGAGCTGTTTCACCCCGCCAGCCGCCACGCTGTCAGCCGGCGTGTCAAACTACGAACATTGGAGGCAATACGCCAGATGTTACGTTATCTCAAAATCCCTGTTCTTGCCGTGCTGGCCGTTGGCCTGGCCGGTCTGCTCCTGGCCTGCGGCCCCACGCCGGAACCACTGCCGTTTCCTACACCGGAACGAGGCGAGGTCGCCGTGGTGCCGCCACCCACACCCACCACCCCCGCCGAGCCAACCCAGCCGCCGGCCATCATTGCACCTGATGATGGCTGTGAATCCTGCCATTATGACGAGGAAAAGCTCAAGGCTACCGCCGAGGAGGAGGTGGAAACCGAATCTCTCTCCGAAGGCGAGGGCTGAGGCGGCTCTGTCCCTCCGTTGGAGGGCTGGGAAAAGGTATTCATCAGCAACAAGGAGTTTGCTGAAACCATCCACGGTGAAATGGGCTGTGTGACCTGCCACGGCGGCAACGGCCAGGCGGAAGACAAGGAGGAGGCCCACCAGGGCATCCGCCGGGAACCCATCGCCGCCGAGGCTTGCGACCAGTGCCACACCGACGTGCACAACGACGCCACCAGTCTGCACTCCACCCTGCGCGGTTACGATACGGTCATTCGGGACCGCTCCAGTGAGGAAACCTGGCAGATTATTAAGGAAGAGGCGTTCCCAAACCATTGTGAAAGCTGTCATACCAGCTGCGGGCAGTGTCACGTCAGCCGGCCTACCAGCACCGGCGCGGGGCTGGCCGCCGGCCATGAATTCAAAAAGATACCGCCGATGAACCTGACCTGCACCGGCTGTCATGGCAGTCGCGTTGATATGGAATACAAGGGCAAGAATGAAGGTATTCCGGGCGACCTGCACTGGAATCAGCAGGGTATGCCCTGCTTCAAGTGCCATACTAAGGATGAGATGCACTACAATCTTGGCTTCGAGGAAAATCACCGTTACGATGGGCCGCAGATGCCCGGATGCCAGACCGCCGAATGCCATGCCGACATCACCGATGACGGCTCGGTGGAAGGCCACGACAAAACCCACCTCAGCACCATGGCCTGCGAAACCTGCCACGCCGCGGAGTACAAGCACTGCTACAGCTGTCACGTGCAGAAGAGCGACGAAGGCGTCCCCTACTTTAAGATTGAACCCTCGGTGATGGGGGTCAAAATTGGCTACAACCCCATCCAGAGCGAGGAGCGCCCCTGGAAATGGGTGGTGCTTCGTCACGTCCC
>RFJV01000283.1 GCA_003694775.1 Chloroflexota bacterium
AGCTGGAGCAGAAGGGTCAGGGTAAGGGGGATGGTGCGGGGCAGGCCGCCGCGGCGGCGCTGTTCCAGGCCGCGCCAGAGCAAGAAGCTGGACACCGGTATTTGCCGGCGCCGACTGCGAAGCAGGTGAAGCAGGAGGATGGCAGGGATGGTCAGCAGGCCAAACAGGGCCAGGGGAACCAGCAGGCTCACTGCACCACTCCTCGCTGGCGCAGGTAGGGGATGACGGCCTGCTCAAAAGGCCACTCGGCCAGCACACGGGCATAGGCCGCGCCGCGGCGGGCGCAGGTCTGCTCCAGTTGGTGAAGCCAGCGCCGGACGCGCAAACGGTACTGGGACAGGGTGGTCTCGTCCAGGTGGAAGAGGCCGGCTTCGGCAGTCTCCACATCGACCAGTTCAACGTCGCCATCAACAGTGGGGGCAAGCTCCTGCTGGCTGACAAAATGCATCACCACGACCTGCCAGCGCGGGGGCGGCAGGTTCCGCAAGCCTTCGGACAGGGCGGCGGCATCCTGTCCGGCATTGAACAGGTCGGAGATGAGGACGAGCAGGCCCCCGCCGGGATGGCGGCGGGCGTAACCGGCCAGACATTGGGCCAGTGTGTCCGGGCCGGAAGCGTCCGCGGGCGGCTGGACGGCCAGTTCGGCCAGAAACCGCAGGGCAGCGACGGCCCGGCGCTTGCCGTGGGTGGGGCCAAACCCGGCGGCCAATTGGCCTGCAAAGGGGGTCAGGTGGACGCGTTCGCCGCCGGAAAGGGCCAGGTAAGCCAGCGCCCCGGCGAGCCGGCAGACAGCACGCCACTTGTCCACCGGCGGGTCGGTGGGCCAGGGCGGCTTCCAGGCCATCGAGGGGCTGGCGTCGAGGAGGAGGTGCACATCGATGCCCTGGGTGGCCTCGCCCAGCTTGACAAAAAGCTCATCGCTCCGGGCGTAGACGTGCCAGTCCACGTGGCGCAGGTCATCGCCGGGCGTGTAGGGGCGGTGGTCGCTAAAATCCAGAGCCGGCCGCAGGTGGCGGCTTCGCCGTTCGCCGACCATTACCCCGCGCAGGGAGGGAACGGTGCGGAAATTGAGCCGTTCGACGCGGCGCAGAAATGCCTCGTCGAATATTTGGGTTTTGAGTTTTGAATTTTGAGTTTTGAGTTTTGAAATTCCCATTCCGCACCTCGCCTCCCCTATTCCCCCCGCTTCATTCTTCCACCTTTACCAGCTTCCACCTTTACCAGGTGTATTTCAATTTTATGGTTCGTAGCCCCGGCATCCCCATGCCGGGGCATAGGGATGCCCCGGCTACCATAAAACAAAAATGCGCCCGCCTTTACCTGAGCAGGCGTCCAATAAGTGAGAGCACCAGGCTGAGGACGATGCTCAGCAAAATCATCGTGGTGATGGGCGCATAGAAGCGGAAACCGGGCCGCTCCACCCGGATATCGCCGGGGAGCCGGCCAAACCAGCTCAGTTTGTCGCCGCCAAACCACAACAGCAGGCCCACCAGAACCAGGATGACTCCCAAAACAACGATGATTTTTCCGAGTGCGACCATCATATTTTCCATCTGCCTCTCCGTATGTTATAGTTTTGGGGAATGGGGTACTGTCTTGCCTGCTACCCTGCTACCCGTTAGAGCCTATTCAAAAAATTGTAGGCTGGCATCCCTATGCCAGCAAATGACGCATAGGGATGCGTCATCTACAGTATTTTCGGATAGGTTCTTAGTATATCAAATCCACCAGAGAGAACAAGTGATGCACAGTGCAAGCGAATCTATCCTGATTCACGCCTCACCAGAAGAGACCTGGCAAACGCTGACCGACCTGCCAAGACTGCCGGAATGGTACACACCGGCCCGGCACATCCGGGTTTTGACCGACGGGCCGGTTCGGGAAGGCTGGCAGTTTGTCCTGGCGGTTAAAACGCTGTCCGGCATTGTCCTGGACGCGCTGGGAACGGTCACCCGGTTTGACCCGGAACAGCGGGTCATTGTCTGGCGAGGACAGACCTTCGGTATTTCCGGCGACAGCCGGTGGCAGGTTGTTCCTGCCGAAAACGGCTTTGCCCGCATTGAACACACCTTTGCCGGGCAAGGCTGGCTGATGTTCCTCTCCCAAAAGCTGGGCCGAAATCCCAAAACCGTAAAAAAGCGGCTGGAAAACCTGAAACGGCTGGTCGAAGCTAGGGCGAAAAATAACGCTTGACCACCTCCCGCCGGTCCCAGGGATAGGCCAGGGGGTCAGGCCCCAGGTCATCGGCGGAGAGGGGCGAACCGCGGCTGAAAGGTGAGCCGGTCGTGGTGCGGTCGCCGGGGTCGGCGTCCAGTTCGGCGGGCTGGAGGGTCAGCGCTTCGGTTTCGGGGCCGCTTTCCAGCTCCAGCGGCTGACCTTCTACCGCCAGCCGTTCCGCTTCGTCGGGCTGACTGCCCGCGCCAGACTGTCCTTCACCGCCGCCCGTGCCCGTATCTCCCTCTGCCTCTGGCGAGGACGGCTCGGCCCCGGCTTCGGACGGCTCGTTCTCTTCCGCGGGGGCGGTTTCCGGCGGGGTCTGGGCGACCGGGGCCGGCGCGCTGGTGATGCCACGGGCCAGGCTTTCCAGTGCTTCGCCGGCCTGGAGCAGGTCATCTCGGCCCAGGGCGTCCTCTCCCTGCCGAAGCGGGCCGGTCAAAGATGGCGCGTCCCCGCCGATGCTGTCGATGCTGTCGGCGGCTTCTCCGAATGCCTGCCCTAATTCCTGCCGCGCCGTTTCCGACAGGTCATCCAGCCGGTCGGCCAGGCGGCGCAGTTCCGAGGCCGCGGCGGGCAGGTCGCCCTGGTCTATGGCTTCGGCCGCGGACCGGGTCGCGGCAGGGTCGCGCAAGGCGTCGGCCAGGGCTTCCAGCGCCCTCTGCAGGGCTTGGGCGTCTGCGGCCTGCATGTCGGGCGGAAAAGGCGGCGGTAAGAGAGGCGGTTCAGGCGGGAGCACCTGCTCAGCAGACGGCTCCGGCAGGGGCGTGGGCAGGGCCACCACCGTGGCCTCGGGCAGATTTGGCCGGAGCGCGTCAACCAGCACCAGGGCGACCAGCATTGCCAGCACCCCCAGCAGGGCCTGCACTTCCAGCCACAGGTGGCGGGTCAGCAAGCGCACCCGACTGCGCAGGTCGACCAGCTGGGCCACGGCCTCCTGCAGAAGCCGGTGCACCACGGGGTTGTCGTCCGCGGTGCCGCGGCGGCTGACCTCGTAGGCGGTGGAAAGACGGGCACGCAGGCCAAGACCGGCGTCCAGGCGGGCGATAAGCTTCTGCTCGTTGACCGGCCGGGCGGCCCAGAGCAAAGAGACCAGGCCAATTCCCAGCGAGGCCGCCAGCCAGGTGGTCCAGCTAACCTGCCAGTCCAGCCACAGATAGCCGGCCTGCACAATAGTGGGCGGGAGGAGAACCAGCCAGGCGGTCCGCACCAGCCCCAGCACAAAGCGACGCCGCCAGAAGGCCGCCTTGAGCCGCTGAAGGGCGCGGTCAAACGGGGAGGCAGGGTGGGTGCTCATACCAGCTCCACCTCCATTGAGCGGGGCCGGGTCAGGTTTGCCCAGCGACGCAGGCCGGAGAAGAGGGTCATCACCAGTCCCACGGCGAACAGGGCATAGGCCAGCAGGTTTTTCTGGCGGGTGGCGTAGGCCAGCAGGTGAAGCCCGCGGCCGGCGGCCTCCGGGTTGCCCAGCGATTGGAGGAGAATCACTGCTTCGGCCAGTTCCTTTTCAGCCTCAAAAAAGCGGAGTGATTTCAGGAGCTGTTCACCCCGGTCAATCTGCTGGAGGGCCTGCTGGCCGAGTTCGGCGCGGTGGATGTAAATCTGGACCTCCGGGATGCGCCGGCGGTAGCCCAGGGCCTCGTAGGCGGCAATGGCGGCCTGTCCCTGGCTGATGGCGCGGGCATAGTCGCCTGCCTGCAGGGCGCGGCGAGCGTCGGCGGTGAGGGTGTTGGCTTCCAGCCCCTGCTGTGCCCTGGCCAGCAGTTCTCTGGCCCGGTCGAGGGTGTCGGTCTGGCTGGTGGTTTCCAGAAGTGATACAATATCGGCCAGTTCGGTCTGGGCGGCGGAGAAGGCCCCTTCCTGCACCAGCGTTTCGACACGGGAGAGGTCGTAGGCATAGATGGCGTTAATCCGCCAGCGGCCGTTCAGGTAGTCCGGCAGGTAGGCCTGCCATTCGGCCTCCAGCTCGTCGGCGGGACGACCGTAGGCCGCTTCCAGGGCACTGCGGTAGCCGGGTTCCACTGCCGAGGCGCGCAGAAAATCGAGGAAGGCAGGCAAGCCGTACCGGTCAATCAAAAAGGAGACCACCGACAGCGTTTGGGGATAAGCCACCTGCGGGTCGCTGTAGACCTGCTCAGCCCGGTCGAGTTCGGCCCAGGAGAGGAGCCGGCCCTGGTCGACCGCCTGCCGGAGGAGGGCCGGGTCACTGCCGGCGCGGGCCGTTGGCTTTTCCAGGTACTGGGCAATGCCCTCCTGAAAACCGGCGGTGAGTTTGCCGTCCGACAGCCGGGAAGCAAAAAAGTGGGCCAGTTCGTGGCGGATGTTGTTCATCAAGGCTTCGCGGTCCAGGCCGGTGGTGCGGGCGGCGGCAATGGCAATTTCGGCCCGGTTGTTCTGGGCGTGGGCAATGACACCCGGTAGCTGGCGGGCAATGGGGTTGACCTGGAAGTAGCTTTCCTCGGTGGGAAACAGACGAAGGTTGATAGGGGTTTCCAGGTTGACCTGGAACACAGCGAGCAGGTCCTGGTACAGGTCGTCGACAAAACCGGCGTAGACCGCGGCCTCGGACCGGCCGCAGACGCAGTCAACCGGTTCACCGTCTGCCGTGGTGACGCTTTCGGCATAGACGATGATGAAATGCTCGGTGCGCAGTTCCTGCCAGCTGACCGCTTCCGTCTCGTCGGGCGGCTGGGCGAAAGCCGGAGCCGGCAGGAGGAACGCCAGCGCCAGCAGGGCCACCATCCACACCAGCCGGTATTGTTTTTGGAATCCGTCCATTGCCGTCCCCAGGGTGACAGTCACCGATAAACCGCTCCCGCCGTCAGGTAAATATAGACAGGCAGAGGCCGGTTGTCAACTCAGGGGCAGGCAGGGGAATCGCCGTGGTTGACAATTTGCCGGATGCCGGTCACAATGGGGAGGGCAAAAGGATGAAGGCGGAGGGCGGAAGGATGAAGGATGAAGAGTGATGGGAGATAGGGGAAATTCAAAACTTAACATTCAACATTCAAAATTCCAACACCACGGGGGGTAAGATGATAAATTTGCGACGGTGGATACAGAACCATCCCCATTTTCTGGAGCTTCTCTACCGGTTTACGGAGCGGGTGTTTGTGCGGCTCGACCCGCTCTGGTCGCGGCTGGGGTACGGGCGCGTCGAACGGCTCATCAAGCCATTTGAGGATGCCGCCAAGAAGCTGATTTTTGACTGCCGGGTCTGCGGGCAGTGCATTCTGCATTCCACGGGGATGACCTGCCCGATGACCTGCCCCAAGAACCTGCGCAACGGGCCGTGCGGCGGGGTGCGGGTCAACGGGCACTGCGAGGTGATACCGGAGATGCGGTGTGTGTGGGTAGAGGCGTTCGAGCGGTCGCAGAAGATGCCGGTGTACGGGGCCGAAATCCGGCTTATCCAGCCGCCGATGGACTGGCGGCTGGAAGGTACATCGGCGTGG
Organism: Chloroflexota bacterium; assembly: GCA_003694775.1. Classification (GTDB taxonomy): domain Bacteria; phylum Chloroflexota; class Anaerolineae; order 4572-78; family J111; genus J111. The sequence continues at coordinate 5,670 of RFJV01000283.1, forward strand.
GTGAATCTGCTGACCGGGGAAGATACCGCAGTTCAGCCGGGCTGGCAGGAGGGGGTGGAAGCCTATGGGCGATGAGGGCCTGAAAGCGGGGTCGCAGTTGGAGCGGGTTCTGCGGGCCGGACGGTTCGCGGTCACCGCGGAAATCGGTGCGCCGGACAGTGCGGACCCGGAGGCGGTGTACCGGGAAGCGCGCAAGCTGGCCGGCTGGGTGGACGCCATCAACGCCACCGATGCGTCCGGGGCGAATGTGCACATGTCCAGCGTGGCTATCTGTGCCCTGCTGGTCCGGGCCGGGCTGGAGCCGGTGTTCCAGGTTTCGTGCCGGGACCGCAACCGGATTGCCGTTCAGGGCGACATTCTGGGCGCGGCGGCGCTGGGCATCCGCAATGTGCTCTGCCTGACCGGGGATGATGTCAGTGTGGGCGACCAGCCGCAGGCCAAACGGGTGTTCGACCTGGATTCGGTGCGGCTGTTGCGGGTCGCCAAAATTATGCGCGACCGGGGAATGTTCCTCAGCGGGCGGAAGCTGGAAACACCCCCGCGGCTGTTTCTGGGCGCGGCGGCCAATCCTTTTGTGCCGCCTTATGACTGGCGTCCCCTGCGGCTGGCAAAAAAGGCAGCCGCAGGCGCGGATTTTATCCAGACCCAGTACTGCTTCGATGTGCCGCGCCTGCGGGCGTTTATGGGCCGGGTGAGGGATATGGGCCTGCACCAGACGGTGTACATTCTGGTGGGGGTGGGGCCTCTGCGGTCGGAAAAGGCGGCGGAGTTTATGCGCACCAAAGTGCCGGGGGTGGTCATCCCGGACGAGATTGTGGACCGGCTGAGAAAAACGCCCAAAGCAAAGAAGGTAGAAGAAGGCAAACAGATTTGCCTGGAAATCATCGAGCAGGTCAGGGAAATTGAAGGTGTGGCCGGGGTGCACATTATGGCCTTCCGGCAGGAGGAACTGGTCCCGGAAATCGTGGCCGAGGCAAAATTACGGTGACGGGTGCGTTTCATTTTTTTGGCAACCGGAGCCATCCACGAATTTTTCACGAATACACGAATACACGACCTGTCCTCGCCAGGAGATGGTAGGACAACTGCTAGCAGTTGTCCTGCCATCTTCGAGGAATCCATTCGTGTACCTGTCCCCGGTAGGGGGTTCGTGTTGTATTCGCGGACGGCCAGAAACGTAAAATATCCGTCCCCGGTTCTGCCGGGACAGGCAAAAATTTGAAACACACCCTACGGTGCTCGAAAGTGCGGGTGCAAAGAAATCCAGGGCGCTTCAGCGTCCTTTTGCCTTTCAGCCCGGCGTTTCAACGTCGGGTGAACTTCACCGCTCTTTACCGCTCGATAATGACCACCTCGCGCATCACATCGCCATTTTTCAGGGCGGTGACCACCTCCATTCCCTGCGTTACCTTGCCGAATACGGTGTGCCGTCCGTCCAGGTGCGGCTGGGGGGCGTGGCAGATGAAAAACTGCGAGCCATTAGTATTCGGCCCGGCGTTGGCCATGCTCAGACTGCCGGTTTCGTGGCGGTGGGGATTGTTGGCAGTTTCGTCCTCAAAGCGGTAGCCGGGGCCGCCGCGACCGTCGCCGCGGGGACAGCCACCCTGCGATACGAACCCGTCAATCACGCGATGGAAAGTCAGGCCATCGTAAAATTTATCCCGCGCCAGGAATACAAAGTTGTTCACCGTTTTGGGCGCGTCCGCGGCAAACAGGTCAATATGGATGTCGCCCTTGTCGGTCTTGATGATGGCCTGGTAAGTTTTGGTCACGTCGATGACCATTTCCGGATACTGCGCGTACTGCTTTGGCATTTTAAGCTCCTGAAAAATAGTTGGTTAGTTGGTTAGTTGGTTAGTTGGTTAGTTTGGGAGTTTGGGAGTTTGAGAGTTGGGGACCAATCTCCAATCTCCAATCTCTAATCTCCAATCCCCAAATCTTACGCCGGTGCGCCGAGGCGGATAATCTTCTCCTGCCCCTGGGGGACATTTCGGGTGGCGTTCACGGTGTCGATGACCAGGGGACAGTTCTGCACCACCCGGTTGTAGTCGATACTGCGGTGACCGGTGATGATGACACAGCAGTCTGCGCCCTGGAGGAGGTCGTCGGTCAGGGGGACGCTGTCGAACTCCAGTACATCCCGGAGGACCACATCGCCGCCAATTCTGAAGCGCGGCAC